>CP047153.1 GCA_041879295.1 Pseudomonas putida
ATGCTGCCCCAGGACGCAAAGCGGAAGCCTGACTCCTATTCGTATCCAAACGGGATGCTCAACTCTGGCTACATCGCCGGCGTCCTGCGGTTGAATGATCCGGTCAAGGGGATCTGCTACATCCAGCAGACCCGGGCGGAAAACCACATGCTTCCCATCCACTACGATCCCAAGAAGTCGCCGATCCCCAAGGACATCAAGGAGTGGGACCTCATCATGGCGTTCGTTCACACCGATGGCGCCATCGAGGGTGATAACCGTATTGCACGGGTGAAGAGCATCCGATTCGAAGCTCCAAACCTGATGCACCTTGGAGGGCGCTTTCGAGACGACTTCATGCGGAAATGGGATGTAGCCGTGCACGCAGCGGCAAAGGACTCCGGTACTCCGGATTCTGTGGCACAGCTGGAGAGTCTACCCAGCGCTGGCACAGAAGACCGTCTCAACTCGTTCGATTGGAAGGCAATGGATCTCAACAAGAACGCCTCGAACCAGATCCGTATCGCAGGCTTCATTCAAGCCAAGTCGCTGGAACGCAACCGCAAACATCCCGTAGACGGTACTCCAATCAACGACCGCCTGGTCGTGCTGATTCGGCAGTCGAAGGACACCGATGCCTGCATCCCTGTTCGTTGGTACGGCCGTAATCTGCAGCCGCTGTCTGAGAAACTCGCCCGCGGCATGCCTATCATCGTCAACGGCGAATTCCGTATGGACGTAAAGGCAATCTCCCTGCCGGATGGTGAAACAGGGATCGCCGAAGTGTCCAAAATTCCGTTCATTCAGGCCAAGGACATGCCAGGCCCTGTGCTCCCGGACTCTGGCCACATCAAGATCGTGCCAAGCTGGGCGGCTGAGCTCTTCAAGGGCCACGGTACCCAGGCGCCGCAGCCGAAACAAGGAGATGCAGAGCGCAGCGCCATGTTCGCCTCGGCCTTTGGTTCCGACTCGGCAAGCACGCCTGCAACTCCAGGTGAGCAACAAGACGCATAGCAGCGGCCGCCTCACCTCGTTCTGTGAAGCCATCGAGATCCAGCACTGGAGTCGATGGCTTTTTTGTTTCTCACCCAGCAGCCGTCTGGCTAGGCCGGCAGCTTGGAAGAAATGTAATTCTGCACTGGAAGGCTAGTCCGCATGGGCAAGACACTGATCATCACTGAAAAAGCAACCGTAGCGGTCTCAATCGCGCAAGCGGTCGGAGGATTCAGCAAGGTGGAATCATGGCTGGAGAGCGAGAACGCTATTCTTGCCCCCGCTGCCGGCCACCTGGTTGAAATCCATTCAGAGGAAATGGCCAAGGGAGGGCGGGACATCGGCAATCTGCCTGTGATCCCAGATCAATTCGACCTGAGGGTCATTGAGCCAAAGGCCAAGTTCTATAACGTGCTGCAACGCCTAATGCGTCGGCCTGACGTCACCGCTGTTGCGAACGCGTGCGATGCCGGCCGCGAGGGCGAGCTCATATTCAGGCTCATCTACAAAATGGCTGGATGCACAAAGCCAATGCTTCGGATGTGGATGAGATCCATGGTCGATGACGCTATCCGGCAGGCGTACAAGAACATGCAGCCAGGCGCAGATTTCGACAACCTCGCCATGGCAGCAGAGATCAGAAGCGAAGGCGACTTTATCGTCGGCATCAACGCGAGCCGGGGTATCTCACGCCTCTATGAGCGAGAGACTGCTAAAGCCGAGATATTCCCGCTTGGCCGCGTGCAGACCCCAACGCTGTCCTTGGTTTGTGCTTTGGAGCTGGCAATTTTGACCTTCCGGCCCATGCCCTATTGGGAGGTTCACGGGAGCTTTGGGGTTGCTGCTGGTAAATACACCGGCAAGTGGTTGGCACCACAGACGACTGAGCAGAAGGGTGGCTCCCAGCACCGGATCATGGATCGAGCAAAAGCCGATGCTTTGATCAGCAAGTGCTCTGGAGTCGCACCGAGCAGTGTGGTGGATGAAGTCAAGCCGGCCCAGACGGGCCCTGGCAAGCTGTACGACCTCACCTCGCTGCAGCGAGAGGCGAACCGCAAGCTTGGGTTTTCTGCAGCATACACACTGGAGATTGCCCAGAAACTTTACCTGGAGCTCAGCCTCACTACTTACCCGCGGACTGACTCTGCCTACCTTCCCGATGACGCAATCAACGACACGAAGAAGGTCATGGGAATGTTTGCTGGAACCCCCTATGCAGATCACGCGCAGCGCGTGCTCGATGAAGGCTGGGTACGACCCAACAAGAAGATTTTTGACTCGACGAAGGTGTCGGACCACTTCGCTATCATTCCAACCGGAAAGCGAGCTGGGGACCTGGAGCCGGACGTTCAAAAAATCTATGACATGATCGTCAAGCGCTTCATTGCCGTGTTCCATCCAGCAGCTGAGTATTCGGTGACTGTCCGGCTTACGACGGTGGCTGACGAGCTCTTCAGGTCGACAGGTCGTGTGCTTGTGTCCCCAGGTTGGATGGTGGTTTACGGAGCCGGGATCGTCGAGGACGTAACCGATCAAAATGGTGACTCCGACGACAAGAAAGAGCTCGCACGGTACGTCAAAGGAGAGTCAGTCACTCCGCTGGGCATGGAGCTGAAGATGCTCAAAACCAAGCCTCCAGAACGGTACACCGAGGACACGTTGCTGGGCGCGATGGAGACGGCAGGGCGCCTGGTAGAGGATGAGGACCTTCGTGAGGCGATGAAGGAGCGGGGGCTGGGTACACCGGTCACGCGCTCTGCAATGATCGAATCGCTCCAATCCACCAAGGACGGCGCAGGCCGAAAAAAAGAGCCCTATCTCATCCAGCAGAAGAAGTACTTTGCTCCCAGCGCAAAGGGGATGACTGTCTACCGTTTCCTGGTCGACAACGGCATCGATGCCCTTACGTCGCCAGTTCTCACCGGGGAATGGGAGCACAAGCTCCGTCAGATGGAAAAGGGGGCGTACAAGCGTGACGCTTTCAAATCCGAGCTTGCAGAGTTGACCACGGAAATCCTCGACTCCATCAAGAAAAAATACGCAGGTGTCCAGGTCAAGAAGCTTGGCGCTCTCTGCCCCACCTGCGGCGGCGCAGTTGAGATCCAGGCCCGAACGTTCATGTGCGAGCGGCAGTGCGGATTTTCCATATGGCGGGAGATTGCCAGTCGCATGCTGAAAGTATCGGAAGCAGAAACCTTGCTCCGGGACAAGGTAGTGCTTGGGCTCAAGGGCTTTGTCAATCCGAAGAAATCCACCAAGTTCGAGGCCGGGCTGAAGCTGCTCGACACAGGCAAGGTCGAGTTTTACTTCGACCCGACGGCGAATACCCGGGACTCCAAAGGTAATGTCGTTTCCTGCCCGAAATGCCAAGGCGGCATGCGCAAAATCAAAGTCCCCAAAGGGCACTTCTGGGCCTGCGTTGATCGAGAGCAGTGCAATCACACCATGAACGATCGCGACGGCGACCCAGTGGAGCGGCCGAAGTCATTTCCATGTGACCTCTGCGGCAAACCCATGTACCTGCGGAACGCTGAAAAGTCTCCTTTCTGGGGTTGCAGTGGCTTTGTGAAGGGGGGCGGTGGGTGCTCCAACACATTAAAGGACAATAACGGGGCCCCGGTTCCGAAGGAACAACCAGCCAGTTCAGACGGGGCGCCGTCACCTACGGTCCAAACAGACAGCGGAGCTTTCCTGTGAACGCCAACAACAAGGTCATTCGCGCAACGGCCATCGTGTTCGGTTTCTGGTGGCTTCTGCTTACGGCCCGAGCCTTTGGCGGTTCTCCCATGGAGTTTTTAGAGAACTGGCCTCTGGTGGGCTATAACGTCTCACACTGGATCCTGGGCGTTGTTTCCGGTCTGATCATCGGTGTCTGGTTTATCTGGTTCACCAGGTTGTCAGCACTGAACAAGCTATACGCCGGCAAGAAAGGAAACATCCTCAACGGCGCCCGATCGACGCTCGGCAAGGTTCCCATGCCCACCTCAGCGCTACCTCGCATCGAGGTAGCGTCAAAGCGTCTCCCCATCGGCAGTGAAAAAGTGCTGGCTTGGGTTGCTGCCAATGAGAAGAAGTGGCCGGCACATGTAGCGTTTTTCTGGGCTATTTGGGACACCTATTCCGCACATGCGCACTTCCCTGCATCGCATCGCAAGGGGGGGCACGGAAATCGTCGGCTTTGGGAGCATTGTCTGGCCGTGGCAGATACCGCACTGGAGGATGCTGGCGCATACGTATTCGACGGGGTTTATGTAAAGGCCAGGGGCAAGCCCAAATTCAAAATCATTGACCTGAAAAACAAGGAATATCGGTTTGACGCCACTGATCCGCTGATCCCCATTCTGGGCCTGGCGCATGACATCGGTAAGCTGGAAGCCTATGAGCTCCTACCCGACGGCAGTGTTAAGACCCAGGAGGAGGTTGGAGCGCTCACACCGCAGGATGACAACCGGATCCAGCACGATGCCCTGGGTGCGAGAATTCTTGCACGCTTCCCGGAATACTGGGCCTTACCTGCACGCGATCGACAAGCAGTGAACCTGGTCATCGCCCACTACCACCACCCAAGCGATTTCCCGGTTGACCGCAATGGCCTCAGCCTGGACGACCGCATGACGGCGCTCATGGAGTTCCTGATCCTGGTTGACAAAAAGACCGGCATGGCCGAGTCGAGCATCACCGAGACGCTGAGTGATCACGAGATCTCAGAAGACGAGTCCAATGCCATTTATCACAGCTTCGTCGAGATCATGACGGAGTACGGCAGAGTTAACGGCACCGGTGACCAGGCCAAAGATTCCACGCTGAAGATTGCTCAGAAACACGATGGACTGATCGTCATCCGGGAAAAGGACCTTCGATCTCTCATCTTGGCCAAAATGGGCTGGTCGTTGGAGGAGGGTGATGGTCGGTACCGAATGACCCTCAATCTTATGACGACGCTCCAAGAGAAGGGGCTGCTGTACTCGCGACATAATCACGCCGACATGAGCCGATTTTTGCCGATGTACTCGGTATCGTTGCGCAACGCACAAACGGGTGCTCACCTCACGACCTGGGAACCTTGCATTATTGTCGTGCCAGTTGCCACCACCCCCGAGCTTGCGGGCCTCAGTGGATTACCCAACATGGGTACTAAGCTGGATATCGAGCGCCCATTGTTCACGCACAATCTGGGAATCACTGAAGCAGATGCGCTTCGGGAGATCGTTGCCCGTGGTTTCAGTGCTGAAATCGCCGCGAAGATGAACATCGCCGGCAAGCAAGAAGTGAAGCCACAACCAGCACCAGCACCAGCACCAGCACCAGCACCAGCACCAGCACCAGCACCAGCACCAGCACCAGCACCAGCACCAGCACCACAAGTTCGGGCTGATGAAGGATTTAGTCAACCCATAGCTGATACCGCGAGTGTTCCTCAACCTAATGCTCCAACAGTCGACTCAACCGAGCACGCAACATCTGCGCTCGCCGGCGCTGCAAGCGGTGATTCCGAGCAAAGTGACGTTCCAGGGACGCAATCCGGTATCTCCGCTGAAGCGCTAGCGGCGCAGGATGATGACCCGCTCATGAGTGGTGGTGCAGATGACGACTTGCTAGATGAGGACCTGCAGAGCTTGTCGATTAGCTCGTTCGGTCCCGGGCAGGAGGTGGAACTGGAGGAAGATTTTCTCGCCATAGAACCTGGGCACTCAGGGAGCGATGACGTCGATGATGTGGATGATGTGTTCGGCGCATTCGCGCCCAGTGAATCCTCGATCGTGGACACAGCCGAGCAAAGCGTGAATTCAACTGCAGGAGAAGAAGGGCCGGGCGCTTCGCTCATACACAATGATGGTGATCTAGGCGTACCGGCGCCGGCACCTGTGGCGGTAGCCATACCTGATCCTGATGCAACCCCAACGAAAAGGATAAGCCCTGCTGCCGAATCCGCAGCGCTCAGGGCTCTTGAAGAGGCAGGCGCCAACTTCACTGCATTCGTTGCACCAAGGAAGAAAAAGCCAGGCCCTGCTGAGCAGCTAGAGGGTATCCGCGCAGCAGTAAAAGCGGAAGAAATACCGATTTGTGGGACAAGAGATGGGTTTGATTACGTGTTGGAGTCAGACCTGATGGTCTACGACCCAAAACTGAAATTGAGCACGCTGATTCGGGCGGGGAAGTTGCCTACCGTCGAGCCTAAGCCAGGCGTGGTAATGGTGGGCATTCCGATGGCGCCGATGCAGCTGGACCTTTGACGAGCTGCCGGCTCTGATCATGACTCCCTGGCTGACATCAAGAAAGCCAGGGAGCCATGATCAGTCGTAGGTCTGAGCGTACTGCTTTTCGGTCAAACGGCTCAGCAGTTTGAAATAATTTGCTCGCGTCGACTGATCAAATACGTCGGTTTGAACTGAGAGCATGTCCAACGCAGCTGCATCCTCTCCTTTGCCCGAAGTGAAAGGAAGTGGAGCTGTGGCATAAAACACATTGCCGTTACTAGCCTGGGCCGCATCCAAGACGGCTTTAACTTCCAGGTAGCGCGGGTAACGAGTAGCAGTAAGGAAATCCCCATCATAAACGTCGAGCTCGCCTGATTGGTCCTCGACCAACACAGCCATCAATGGCCAGTTGTTTTCGGAGCCATCCTTGCGCGAACCGCCCGTATCTGGGCTAGCAAAAAAGATGACCTTACGAAAGGTGTTGGTGGCAAACACCTGCAGAAGCGCTGCCTCGTTAGATGCACTGTCCGTGCATGTCTTGCGGTTAGCCATAAAAAGTCCTCATCTAAAGTAGCACCACGCGGTGCGTTATTAAACTACCACCCTTCATCCGAAAACCACAAGAAATACTTGACAAATTGACAAAATGTCAATTCAGCAAACTATTCATCCGTGCCAGAAGCTGCTGCTTTACCACCTCTAAAGCCTTCCAGCAGAGCGGCCTGCAGGGTTCTGTTCAGTTCACGCAGCTCCTTGTTCTGTGCTTCTAGGGCGCTCAGGTTCTGTTGGGTAACCTCCAGACGACCGCGGGTCTCAGCGGCATCGTCAGTGGCCTTCGAGCGCTGAATCCGCAGCTGGTCGATGAGCGTCAAAGCTTGCTGCAGCTCCTTGCCGACCTTCTCTGTTTTGCCTCTCTCTTCATCCCGAACCCTGGCGGTCTCCATCATCAGGTGGTTTTCGGTTCTCTCAAGGTGCTCCTCCGCGGCAATCCGCGCAGTCTCGGCCTTCGCACGTGCAGACTCAGTCGCATCGTTTGCTGATTGGAGCTGCTGCTGAAGGCGCTCAAGCTCTCCGCGATGCATGTCCTGGGCACGCTCAACTACGCCACTGTGCACATCCTGCAGGCGCTTGATTTCCTCACCATGAGCCTGACTTGCGGCAGTGAGTCTCTTGTTGAGATCTGCGACCTCAGCTTGAAGTTGCCGAATATAAGCACTCGACTGATCCAGCTGATCGGTCAACCGCTCCTTGTCCGCGATGAGGCCAGCGAGCTCTCTGCTCTGGGATTCAAGGCTAGCAGTAGCTGCCCGCTCATTGTCCTGCGCCGCCTTGGCGGCATCAACGGCAGCCGCTGTCGCCGTCTCAAGCGCTTTGCGCTCAACCGCATGAGTCTCCTCGGCCGCCTTTAGAGCGACATCCCAGATCTCATCAAGCTTTTCGCACACTGCGTTTGGAACACCAGGTCTTCGCAGCCTGGCGCTCAGAATAGGGCCGGTCTCACTCCAGAACCTTTTGATTTCCTCGTTCACCAGATTGGGCGAGGCTTTGAGGTCATGGTGAATGTATATGCACTCGCGAATTTCCGCCTGGCGAACCTCGCGACCCGCATCAAGCAGCTCTCTCGCGTAAAGGTGGACAAGATCTCTGGTGCTCAGCCTTTTGTCAGATGGGAGTCCGGTGTTGGCCATGAGGCGTATCCTTGGAGATAGGGTCGGGAGACTAGGAGCCGGCGACCTCGGCGAGGGGCCAGTACGTGCCTTGGCCGCTCCTCACAGGGAGGGGGCTGGCCTTAGAGGGGAGCATACACTCACGTCTCTAAAACAACAAATTCGTATTGGATATCATACGTAACGTATCCGAAAAATGAAAAACTCGTGAATATCTCCGATTATCACGAGTTTTTTCAAGCAAGAAAAAACGCCCCTCAAAAAGCCTATCGCTATCAGTAGCTGGCTTTTCAGAGAGGCGTTTTGGATTTCTCGTTAACCCCCTATGAACAAGGGGTTCTGAAAAATTTGCTTGCGCTGGAGATCAAGTATCAACGTCAGCCATAAATGCGAAGCCACGGCCAAAAATGCGAAAGCAAGGTGACACTGGATCTGCGGGGCACCATAGCTGAATCGAACCATGGACACTTTTCAAACCCTAGCACAGAGCGGCCGCAACCCGATCATTGCCCGACCAGCTGCAGAAAGCCTGCTGTATTGGCAAAGCCTCACCGATGCTCCTGGGTCAAACGCCCGGGCAAAACCGTCTTGTCGAGCAGTCTGTGCGCCGGCGGTGGTCCAGACGGCTGAGGCATGGCTGCCAACGGCAGGAAGTAATTCGTGAACTTGGAGGATGAACGCTACGGTCCAGGAATCAGTTCCGGAATCGTCCTCAGTATTACTTCCGAGGACAGAGCCCCACGGTACCTTGCTCATAAGCCGCGGCGACCACTGGGATGTACGGACCCCGAATGACGCTCCTACGTCGATTCTGATCAATTCGCAGGGGCTAACATCGCCAGATTTCACACAGGAGCACGTAAAAAATCCTTCTTCTGGGCTCACCTCAGGATTCACCGGGCGCAGTCAACCTGGCTCATCCAGCTACTTGATTTCATCGTGGATGCCCCTAAAATCAAGGCTTTCACAACAAAAGACTTGCGCTGTGGATCAAGCCAAAAATGCAAAGATTTCTCGTGGGCTGCTGCTCTTGCGCCCTGGGAAGCTGTCCCGAGATGACTTCAAGCAACTGATCCTACATAAGGGTTGGCGCATGGCTGATGTGGCATGCCGTTGGTCAATTCGTCCAGAGCACATGAGCCGCATCGCTGCTGACGAGGACAGGGACTTCAAATGGGACGACCTGGCCCGGGCTCTACCAACGCTGAGCCCAAACGAACAGGCTGCGGTGAAAGCAGCTCGCATGGTGCTGGCGCCACCAACAAAACGGCAGCGCAAGATCACTCAGGTACAAGAGACACCGATCGAGGCGCCAGTAGCGGTCGCAAGCTCTGCAGCTGCTGACAAGCCCTTTACTTGGAATCATGATGACGACGAAGATGACGAAGAGTTCGCAGGGGTCGCCATAGACGGCTACCGGTGGAGGCGGTACCTAAGCCGCGGTGCCGAGCTGGTCGTCGACAGCGAGATCGACAACTTTGCGGCGTTCGGGTCCATTCTGGTGGTAGTTGCAACACGGGAAGGTGTCGATTCGGCTGGAGGTGTACAGGAAGAGTACCAGTGCGAAGCACCATCAGGCTCGCAGCGATGGTTCGAGCCCGATGAGATTGACGACTGGCTTGTCTACAACGGCAAAACGCGAGACTTACGATGAACACGAACACTCCAGCCATACACAGAATTCCGTACCTCCAGGCCAAGTCAGAGGTTGCGCTGCTTGATCGCGAGCCTGTCGACGTCATTGACCAGGTCGATGTGATCCAGGCAAAAAACGACATCGAAGCAGCCTGGATGTGGCTCCATGCCAAAGGAACGAACCCTAAGACGAAACGGGTTATGCGGAAGGAAATGGAGCGGTTCATCCTCTGGGCATTGCACACTCAGGGCAAACAGATCTCCCAAATAACTGTGATGGACATCACCCAGTACATCAGCTTTATGGCTGACCCACAGCCGGCTGAGGTTTGGGTATCGCATACAAAGCACAAGCGCTCTCATCCAGACTGGAGACCGTTCGCTGGACCACTTAGCAAAGCGTCGCAGCAGTACGCCCTGATCCAGATCGGCAGCATGTACAAGTGGATGATCCAGGGTGGACGCCTTAAAGCGAACCCAGTGTCGCTCGTGGCCAAGCCCCAAGTCGACGTCGACTTGACGATCAAACGGCTGCTTCCCGAGGCAGCCATAGGCTTGGCATTTGAGGCTATCGCAGCTACAAAAAGCCCACTCAAACGAGCTCGCGACCATTTCATGTTGAGCTTGTTCTACATGACCGGCGTGCGAACGTTCGAAGCGACCGGCGCTACCATGGGCAAAATCCGGCGATCAGCAAGCGGTACTCTGTGGTTGGAGGTGCTGGGCAAACGAAACAAGGTTAGAGATGTGCCGATATCAGAAGACCTCTATGAGGACTTATTGCAGTATCGCCAGGCGTTCGGGTTGTCACGTGAGGTGCCAGTGAAGGACACAACCCCCCTCCTCCTGGCCTCGAACTCAAAGCTCAAACGCGCGCATAACGACACCATTTTGAAAGCAGTCAAAGAGATCATGCATCATGCTGCAGCCCTGGCAATAGAGCGCAGCCAGTTCGATTTGGCCGATCGACTTGAGGAGGCCTCAACGCACTGGCTCCGCCACTCGTGCTTCAGTCACCTTGCCAAAGCTACTGGTGACCTGGTGATGATCAAGGCTCTGGCTGGTCACAGCAAAATCGAAACCACCAGTCGTTACCTGCATACGGAGGACGACGCTTTGCATGCGGGTGTCGTTCAAACCCTAAGCACCCCTCGACTACACCGGTAAATCTCTCCAGGCCTCAGCGTTGTTGAATCAGTGACGGTGGCTGCCAAGGCCACCCTTCGCTGATGGCCCGGCTGCTGTGAGGGATGAAAGCAACATCCGACCATTTGCGACCAACAACTCTCATACCTGCAGTGTACGTCCTCAGCATACAGCCCTCTCCGTTACGGACATCTGAGCGCCCTACCCTCGATATTTTTGTCGCTAAATCAGTTAATTACCCAAAATCATCTGGTTGACAGCGTTTGAACCCAGACACTACCAGATGACAGATTTCAGTAAGTGGTCTATCTCTATCAGGTAGAAATGCGTTTTTTCTTGTCTGACCGTATGGATTCGTATGAAAATGCGGTCATCCTACCTACCTGACCTCGGTAAACCACATGACTTCAGCTGCTGCGCCACTCGATCAGTACATCTTCACTGATTTCACTCAGCTAACCTTCACCCCACAATTTGTGGCTGAACGCTTGATGATCAGCACGCAGACACTCAAAGCCATCGAAAAGGAACACGACCTCAACATCGCACGTGTCGCACGCGGATCCGTAGAGGTCAGGAGCTACACGCTAGCTGACATGTTCCTGATTGCGTCAATTCGTCGTGCAAATGGGAACACTAAAGGGTTTTCGAGACCAATCACCTGCTCGACCTACGTCCAGAAAGGTGGGACCGCGAAAACTACCACCACTTGCAATATCGGCATCGAGTTCGCTTTGGCAGGTTTCAAGACCCTGATCATTGACAACGATCCTCAAGCCGACGTGTCTAGCATGCTGGGCTATGACCCTGACCAAACTACCGAGGAGCTTGTAGAGCTTGGCCTTCCTGCTGACAGAGCAGTAGAGGGCCACCTCGGGAACCTGATCCGTCTCGGAAACTTCCCAGAAATGACCCTGGACCAGGTGATCAAAAAACCATTTGGCGAGCACGGCCCCCACCTCATCCCAGCTTACGATTCCTTGGACGATATGGACGTTGTGCTCCGTAACGCCCAGGGTGCCGACTTCCGGTACTCACTGTTCATCGAACGAGCTCGCAAAGGTCAGCTCCCTCACTGCGACTTATCAAGCTATGATGTGATCATCATGGATAACGCACCTTCTGGAACCATGCTATCCCGGAACAGCCTAGCCGCAGCTGATTTCCTGCTGTGCCCAATCCGTATGGACAAATTCTCCTTCCGTGCGCTATCTCGACTGGCGCACAAGATCAATGAAATGAGCACCGATTTCGGTCGGGCTCCAGAGATCGTGGCAGTTCCCACCATGTACATGCGCAACCGCCCCCGCCTACAAGCGAACCTCGCTCGCTTGTCTAGTTTGTTCCCAGGGAAGGTTACGGAACAACCGCTCTTCCACTCCGAGGACTACTCGAAAAGCCTGGAAGACGGCGTACCTCTTTCCCTCTGGAAACAAGGTGGTGAGAATTCTTTGGTCGCGTTCCGCAATGTGTTCGAGGAAATGGTTGGCCGAATCAAAACAGTCCTGGAGAAGGGTAAATGAGGAGTTCTAGCCCGATCGGCAAGCCTACTGTGATCGCGCCGGCGGAGGGTTCGTCTAGCATCCAGGGCGTACATGTTCCGAAGGTTATTCCGGAAGCTAACCTCCGGCCGATGAGCGAGGTGCTCAGTTCTTTGCACCTTGATGAAGAAAGGGACAGTTCAGCGGAGCCGCTGGAACGTGCACCGGTTTCTGATGCTGATCACGTTCACCAGCCGGGCTTGGATGACATTTTCTTGAGCGGCGAGCGCTTGCCAGGCGAGGCAAAGTTCTTGCAATTGACGCTCATACGCCGCGGGAAGTATCAGCCACGCCGTAAATTTGACCCCGAGAAACTCGGCCTTCTCGCGAACACGATTGAAGATAAAGGCCTCAACAACGCGATTATCGTTCGCCCACTTGCTGACGGTACTTACGAGCTTATTGCTGGTGAGCGCCGGTTCCTGGCTCATGAGCTGCTCCGAAAAGCCTACATCTACGCGCTCATCCGGAATCTGTCGGATGCAGAAGCGGCGATCTTGTCCGTTACGGACAACGACGCCCGGGAAGACCTTACTGAATTCGAGCGTGGTGCAAGTTACAAGAAGCTTCTCGATGACAAGGTAGTACAGTCACAGGCGGAGTTGTCCCGCCGTGTCGGTCGAAGCATGGCCACGATCAGCCGCTGCCTTGCCTATTTCAAGTTGCCTGAGGGTGTCATTTCTCTGCTGGAAGAAGATCCTGACCTGATTGGTAACAGGGTTGTCTCCGATATGGTTGCTTTGGCTGACAAGGGACATATTGAAACCGTTCTGGCCGCCGCAAACCGTATTAAAGAAGGTGCATCCCAGGACAGCGCAATCAACTGGGCCAAAGGTGAGATTCGGCGCAAGACATCACCTCAGGCCCCTGTTCCTCCGCGGCAAATCGATTACAAGGAACGCACCCAGCTGGATGCCCGTATCGATGGGCGCAAGTTGATTCTCACTCCTCCCAAAGGCATTGATCCCGCAGAGGTACTCGCATACATCGAGGAGATGCTCAAAACGCGTAGTTAAAATCCCTTCCGCCGCCGGTCCCTCCGGCGGCAAGGCGCCCTCGCCTTTCCTTTTTTAATCCACTGATATTGTTGAGTTTTTCGTAGTTTCACTGTGAAAAGCTCGGTCTCGGATCACATCACTTCTTGTCCTCCTGGCTATTTTTCACAGTGAAAAATAACGCCCCCTCCTAGGCGTTTCACTGTGAAAAACTAGCCCCTATTCCCATCTCAACTATGTAGCAGCTCCCTCCATCAGCGCTCACTACCAACTGCGCACTGTGCAGTGTTTACTATGCAGTGCACACCTCACACTGCTCACTGCGCACCGCATAGCCAGCTCATTTGCTGGATGAATGAAGTCACGCCGTCATGCTTTTCACTGTGAAACGCTCTAGCTGCCTTCTCCTAGCCAAACCATTTCACAGTTCGACGCGCTCCCGCCGATTGCTGTAATGCGGGTCGTTTCACAGTGAAAAGGTAATCGGCTTCCACCTGCTCTCTTCCTTCTCCGAGTCGTGCCCAGAAGTCTCGTTCTGCTCCTGCGATCCATACATCACCGTCGCAGCTGGCAAGTTGCCGAGCACCGACCCATCCCCACTTTTCACGGTGAAAAGTGCGCTCGGGCACTTGGACGGAACTCCTTACCAAGACGGGTGCTACCGGACATCTTCTAGGAGACTCAAGTTATAAGGAGCCGCCGACTGCCGAGTTGAATAGCCAGCGTCCAGGAATGTGCATGTTGTGAATGCCCATAGATTTCCGCCTCCCTTTTCACGGTGAAAAGACTACGGGTTGCTGGTCTGGGGTAGTGCCTGCAGATCCAAAGGAAATGGACATGAGTGATCCGACTTTGCGCGCCTGGCTTCAATCTGGCATCGAGCTTTTCACGGTGAAAAGCCGCGGCCCCCTTCATATACGGACAGGTTCCGGGTTTCTATTTCACTGTGAAAAGCTTCACCTCGGTGAGGGAACTCATGGATTCAAAACGCAGCTCAGTACGTAAACAGGTATCGAACTGTCCTGGCTTAATCAGCTCCGTGGTGCAATTCGCGCCACTGGCGGCATTCCGACTTTTTCACAGTGAAAACCCGCGGGGTGGCACACCATTACGAGCGGTTACCGCGAACTGCTCTCCAACATGCCCAACGGTCATAGGGGATGCGAGGATCGACAGGGTTAACGGCAGTGCATTAAATCCGTGCCGGCTGCTGAATCAAGCTGTGCGTTTCACAGTGAAAACACTCACAACCAAGAGCCCAGATAACGGGCCAGCTTGTTAAGAACCTGCTGCTTTTGGGTTCATACAGCGAGGGTCCCGAGTCGATGGTCATGCCATTGAGCTGTGCCCCGCTGCACGCGGTGACCACCGCCGTTGCCCGTAGCGTACTGCCCCAGGCAACGGCGGAAAGAGGCGGATCACCGGCTACCTTTGATACCGGGGCGGGTTCGGTTTGAATCAAGGCCGGCGACATGATGAAGACTCTCCGGGCAGGACCAGGCGAAGCGGCTTTAAGGCACGGTCAGGGCTGTTTTCTCGCGCAGCGTTCTGCCTTCGTATTTCTCGCGGAAGCGGATCCGGCCGGCGGCGCAATTCGGGGCAGCACGTACTCGACCAAATCATAGATGCCATGGGTATAAGTGAGTGGGCGCGATGTTGACGCTATCGGCGGGTTCCTCTTCGACCCAGGCCTCCATCTTGTCGCCCACGTCCTGACCGGTGCTGACGATGGCCAGGTGCTCCTGGGCCTTCCAAGCGATGCGCTTGCACAGCTGAAGAATGCTCAGGCCTTTTCGCTGGGCGGTCTCGTAGTACATCTGCGCGGTGCTGCGCAGCCCGACGATCTCCAGGTTCGATTCCGGTACCGGGCCGTCCATCAACTCGCGTGGTCATTTCACTGTGAAACGTAGGGATGAAACGAGCTCATAATTTAGCCATTTCACAGTGAAAATCAGGCCCCCGGTCATCAAGGACTTTAGGTGAAGTGCATAGATGAACCGCCCAATTGTTCTCGCCTGCCCAACGTAACCAGTACATAGACGGTGCGTATGCTTGGCCTGGCATGGGGTCCTCCTTTGATTTGTAGAGTAGAGGGCGTGGGGCAAGCAGATCAATCTGTTACCATTGGATTCAATAAAAGTACGTTTACGTGTTATGCGTCGAATACAAAACCATGTGCTGCATAACAGCAGTGCAAGCTATGGCGCATACGCCCCCAAAAGATCAGGAGAAACGCATGTCTATTGCACTGGTATTGAGCGAAGGCTCCGGAACCATCTTCGAGAACAAGAACCGCACATCTGATGCAGCACCCGTGATGATCGGCTATATGGAGTTCCCGCTGAACAAGGAGCGCAGCCATAAGCTGAAGCTTGAGGTAGCGGTCTGGCTCAAGCAGAAGAACGGCTCGAACGAGAAGTTCTACTCACTGTCAGTAGGCGGGATCAATGCCAGCCTGTTCAAGGAAGCTGACAAGAAGGAAAAAGGTCCCGACTACGCGGGTAGCTTCGGCTTCAACCACGAAATGCGCATTGCAGGCTGGCGCAAAGACGGCGTGGATGGTGGTGCTCCATTCATCAGCCTTTCGGTTACACCAAAGGTAAGACCGGTGAGCCAGCCGTCGCCAGCAGCTGACGCTGCTGCGCATGCAAACCCAGCTCAGGATGGTCTAGTGGATACAGGTGATCCTCGGTTCCAATTCTGATAACCCCAGACCCCGCTTAGCGGGGTTTTTTTTTGCCTGTTCATTTCCGCAGGCAGCTTCTAAGTCGAATCACGAGGTACTGGCCCTTCATCTCAACGGTAATGGACCTCAGCTTACTACCCAGGCTTAACCGCTGTAGGAGGGTGACTTCCGCGAAGCGGTCGAAAGCTCAAACTCTGACAGCAATTGGGCCTTCACAGCGTCATTGGCGCTCACTGCCATATGTGACCAGGACGCCCACAACATACGGCCCACATAATCAAGCAGCCCTTCATTACAGGTCTTGATACCGTGTAGGCAAGCACTGCCGGCGCGAGGCCAGCCAAGACTGCAACCGATCAAGACCAGGGCCATGCTGCCCATACCCATAGAGAGAGTGTTCTGCGCACCTGGTTACCGCCCGGGCTTTAGCTGCGTGCGGGCTCGCTCGGTCCGACTGCCATTTAGGAGGCCTTTCCAGGCGGAGCACATACATTATTCCCGCCAATTAGGCCGGCAACTCGGCTGTTCCCGATAAGGCCACCGGCACTCTGGCAATGGTGTCCTATTCCGCCGTTATCGCCCATGCTCGTTCCATCAGACGCAGCCAGCTCGCCTGCAGGGATCGATGATGACTGCGACGTATCGATGATGGACAGGTACGGCCAGGCACCGCGTATCAGCCTGACATCTTGTTTCGTAGCCTGGTCGACTCGATCGCCCCCCCTTTTTCTCTCTGTCATGGCTCAAGCGACCCAGGGCTCTTGATCGAGTGACCTGCTGGGACCGCCTGCAGTGTTTTCACGTGAAAACCTCATGCCGCCAATTGTGCCATGGCTAGAGGTGGCGCCCTTCGTAGGCATGGACCTCCCTGGGCCTGGCTGTCTGATCACAGGGCGAAACAGCGAAATGTGCCATCTCTAGAGGCGCGACAGCTCGAAATTGCCCAAATGTGCCATGGTTAGTGGGTGAAATTGGGAAGCCGTCCGAAATGTGCCATCTCTAGATGAGGTATGGGCAGTGGCCACCCAGCCAAATGTGCCACGCTTCGAGTACCTCCCCACCAGTCTTATGCCACTTTTCACAGTGAAAACTATATCAACGATGCCGATCGCGGGCTTCGTTCAACTAGTTCAAAGAGGTTGAGTCATTATGCGTCGTGGCAAGCCACTACTAGGGGGGCTAAGGGGGGAGTCGCACCTCCCTAGAACATCAATTGTGCCATCGTCAGGGGGAGGAGGGGTTCTGTAGGTGTCTGATAAGCCTAAAGAAACGAAATGTGCCATTGTTAGAGCACTGCTAAAGCAATTTCGGCAGATCGCGAGGGTTAGCGTGCCACGAATCGTGATGAAGAGTGCCATCGTTAGGGAGGGTGCTGATGCGAAATCGATCATCAGTAATGGCTGGAGGGCCCGTATTTGCTGGGCTCGATCCAATTGTGCCATCGCTAGGAAGCCACATTCCTACCAGTGGCACAATTCACGAGATCGCCTAGCGATGGCACAGTATGGGTCTAAAGGTGGCACATGTTTCTAAGGATGGCACCGGAGCCATCTACCGCCGGCACATTAGTCTCGGAGGATGGCACTGTTTCCCCTGGAGATGGCACAGAAAAATGGCTAGAGCCCTTGTGTATCAAGGGTTTGAGGGATTCACTAACAAAGCTTTAAAAAAGCAGTGAAAACAGAAACAAGCTGTTGTAGGTTTTTTGCTATCGCTTTTTTGAGTCAAAAGCGAAGGGCAAAAGCGGTCCCTAGGGATGGCACAATTGGGCACTGACGTTGGAACCGTATTTTCGTTGACCAGAAGTCATACGTTCGAGTAATGTGCCACCACAGTCACCGATGGCACAATTCACATGGACTCAGAAACCCCCACACAGCGAGCTCCGAGAGCCAAGCGTACAGCCGGAGCGACAACGGATACCAGTCCAGCGAAACGCAAGAGGGCACCCAAGCTCCAGGTCGTTCGTGATGTAGAGCCATCCAAAGCAGTCGAGCTGAAAAAGGCAACCGAAGCCCTCTCGATGCGAAACGTCTCTGCCGCCAGTGACTTCACATTCCTTCAGCGAAAACTCTACAACACCCTCCTTCAATTCGCCCAGCAGCGGCCGAGAGAGGAGATGGTTCATGAGATCCCGATCAAACAGGTCGAGGACAACATTGGACACACCACGTCGAACAGCCGTGATTACCTCAAGAAGGTACTCGTGAGCATGTCTCAGACACAGGTGGAGTTTGACTACAAGGGTGAAAGCCCTGGGCGCAAGAGCGAATGGGGCATCGCAAACCTGATCGCTGAAGCCTACATCTTGGAAGATGGTCAGACCCTTCGCTTTTCGTTCCCACCGGATCTGAAACGCCGGCTACTCGACCCAGCGATCTTCAACTTGATCGACTTGCGGATGCAGTACCACTTCTCCAGCTTCTCTGCTCTCACTCTGCACGAGATCACATCTCGCTACCTCGGCTCACCAATGGGAGAGACGTACCGTGCACATTGGTCTGAGTGGAGCGTTGTGCTGTCAGGATCTGCTACGCCACATGCCGAATTTCGCGACTTCAACAAAATGCTGGGTCGCGCAATCGACCAGGTCAACAGCATTGAACGCAGATTCCGCATCACACCGCACGTCACAAAGCTAAACCGGAAAATGGACAAGCTTTGGTTCAAGCTGGAGACACTGATTCAGCCTGGCCTAGACCTTGGACCATCACCAGAGCTGGTTAGCCAAGACGTGTCAAAGCGCCTTAAAGCACTGTCCTTGAGTCAAAAGGATATCGATGAGCTTGGCATGACTCACGATGAAGAGTACCTGCTTGCGCAAGCTGACTACACCGAGGCACAGATGCGCAAGGAAGGGGCTAACGTTGCCAGTCCAGCGGCATATTTCAAGGCTGCAGTAGCCAACAACTACGCCAAGGCGCCAACTCAACAGAAGGCCGCGGAACCAGGCAGAGGCAAAAAGCCAGCCGCCTCTAAAACCGGTGAGAAGTCGAAGCCAGCGCAGGCGCCATCGCAAGCGCCGAAAGCAGCACCATCGAACCAAATGGCAGACTTGCTGGAACAGTGGGGAGCAGCTCAGCGTGAAGCTATCCGCGCCCAGTTCATGGAACTGTCGGACGAGCAGAAGAAAGAGCTTGCGGCGAAATATGAGACCGAGCTGCGCAAAGACGAATTGGCCTACTCGCAATACCGGTCGAAGGGTTTGAACACGATGGTGATCAATTGCTTGGTAGCGATCCAGTTCCAGGAGCGTTTCCCTGAGACCCCAAACCCGGAAACACTCCTGCAATTCTTGCTGGGTGGAGCGAAGATCTAAAGCTATCTGTGGCCGTTCGAGGACGGCTGCGGGGCTATCTGTGCGGTGCGCTGGACAATGTTCAACAGCGTATCAGCGGAGAGGAAAGGGGAGTTCTTCAGCATCTGCTCAATGAGCAGAGTCACCACGCCAAAGCAGTCGCCTGGCCCGATAGGCACCGATCGAGGTGGCCGGCCTTTCGTATTCACCGAGAGAAAAACCTTCCCGGGCTGATTCTCGATCGTGAACCACTTTTCGTTTTGTGCACCATGCCCTTTCCCATCGAACTTCGTCTGCATCTGCATGAATGTCGCCAGCACGCCGGGCAGCTCGCGTCCAGATAGCTGAATGCTGATCTTGTCAGACCAGTTGAATCTCTTGGATGCGGTCGACTCTGCCGCTTCGATCCTAATCGTATGTTCACCACCCCTGGTCGTATCAGATTGGAAGCACACTGCGACCTTCCCGCCATACACATGCCGAGTAACAAATGTCTTCTCGCCTGCAGGCTCGCAGTCATTGTCAGAGGTGACGGGCTCCTCGGCAGTCTCAATGTCAGAAGCTTCGATCAGCACCGCTGGCTCCTGCGATGAGGAGAACTGCGAGTGAGCGTTTCGGTAGGTCTCGCACAGAGACCTACCAACATCTGAGTCTGCGTATCCACCCTCAGACCAGTGCTTGAGCTGTTGAGAGAACTGTGGCCCCTGCGTTTTCCCGATGCCGATTAGCACAGGCAGTGATGGCTGGGGGAGGTTGGCTTGTAGGATGCGCTCAGCACATCCAGGCAGAATCGTGAAGAAGACTCCACGAAGATAGTGCAGGGCTGAGTTGTCGCCGGCTTTTGCCCGATCGATTGCGTCGGTGAGGTCATCACCCTCTGATTTGTAAACCTCATCGAGCACTTCGATGTCGGGAGCAGGAATTCGCAAACTAGAGAGCTTGGCAGATGCAGACTGGGCATCGAAACGCATAAAGAAGAACCCTTGGCTCAGTAAAATACCGTTCGTAGCCATATGGATACTAGCAATAGGGTCTTATCTTATCAATACGTGTTATATCCCTTTTGGGAATAACTACGCAGAAGATACTACAGGATGTCTATATCGAGGGCTTTGTTTAGCTCGTCTTCAATGTCGACTGAGCAACCATCCAGCTGGAAATCAGATTTCGCCAGTACGCCCAACGCCATCATGATCACTGGGGTTCCGAGATCAATACGCTTCGCTACGATCCTGATAGCAGCAAGATCGCGGAGGGAGGGCTTAGGGCGACCCGTGCGCCATGAATTGAGCGTCTCAAACGGTACGTCGATTTTCTCGGCGGCCTCCTTGAGATCTTCTGACCAAGTGGCTGCGATCAGTTCATCCAGGATGAAAATCGGGGATGAGGCGACGTCTGCCTTCGTGACCTCCTCGAAATAGGCCGCGGTCTCATGGCTCTGGTTGACGGCTTTCGAATTGAACACCGCTGACTGCTGGATCAGGCAGTAGTCCGACCAGCGAAAAACGTCCGCCATCTGTAGAACTCGAAACCCCGAGCAATGAAGAAATGCAGCGATCAGGTCGATTCGTTTTCGATCCAGTACGTCATGGAGGGGACGCGGTTTGGCTTTTGACTCATCCCCAAAACAACTGGCCAGCGTGTCTGCGGTGAAACCACAGGCCTTGCTAGCCTCTTGGAAGGGGAGCGATAGCAGTTCAGATCTATCGATTATGGCCTGATATAGGCGGAGCCCTGGGTTCACTACAAATCCTTCTCTCTTAACCGATCATCAGCACTGATTCAGACACACGTTGTCGGCAGCTATCCAACAAATCATGAGAGAGGCCAAGAGATTTTGCTATCTCTGGGTCCACCCAGTCTGCGAGTGATGATCTATCCAACCCCATAACCACGCCATAAGCATAGGTCGAGGATACTGATAGCAATTGGCCAAGGATATCGGGTAGGGGGGATCTATTGGAATACGTGAGCAACGCTTTTTGGATTGGGGTCGGGAATTTCCAGCGCTTCAGCAGCTCTGCTCCAGCCTCAGCATTGTCAAATCCAAGCTGCGCCTGCTCGACAGGACGCCGGCCGACAAGGTCGAATGCATCAACGGATTGAACTACAGTGCAGGCTTCATCGGGCATTACCAGGTGAATGAGTAGGGCGCCTATGCCTTGCATCAAACCCGTAGTGAAAGCGATATCCCGCTCTGCACCTATGCTCTCCGCCAGGGCAGATGCCATGAACGCAGTATGCAAACCCATTTTCCAGTAGGTCGGCATATCAATACCTGGTGCGTCCGGCAGCGCCTTCAGTAGGCCTGTCGTGATAATGGTGGTACGGAAGTTGTGTATGCCAATTGTAGATATGGCATCTTCGAGACGGGAAACAGTTCCGCTGCGTCCGAAATAAGCAGAGTTGGCCGTGCGTAGTACTTTTGCGGCGAGAGCCTGGTCAAGGCTCACTGCTTTCACAATGCTGGACAACGGCACTGAGGGATCCCTAGACATCGCTAGTAGCTCCATAACCACCGAAGAGATCGTGGGTAAGGCTGCGGGATTCTTGAATATTTTTGCTAGGGCTTTCATAAAAAGTCTCAGTGAAATTTTGAGCCATCTATCCGTAGGTAGAAAGTCAAATTGTAACGTCTTGAACAGGCACGGTGAATCGCCCCTGGTTTCCTAGACACTCTCCAAGCTCAGGAAATAGCGTTTCTCATATTCTATTGGAGACAGCTGCATAGCACTGCTGTGTCGGCGTTTAGGGTTATAGAACATTTCGATGTAATCGAAAATATCACTTCGGGCTTCTTCACGGGTTGTGTAGATCTTTCGTCGGATTCGCTCCCGCTTCAAAAGCTGGAAAAAGCTCTCGGCTACGGCATTGTCGTGGCAGTTTCCCCGCCGGCTCATGCTGCTGATTACATTGTTAGCCTTCAAGAAGCTTTGCCAATCTGAGCTACTGAACTGACTACCTTGATCTGAGTGAATCATCACTTGCTGCTGTGGCTTGCGTCGCCACACAGCCATCAACATTGCGTCGATAGCCAGGTCGCTGCACATCCTTGGCTTCATTGACCAACCAATTACTTGGCGTGAGAACAGATCCAGCACTACCGCCAGATAGAGCCATCCTTCATAGGTGCGGATGTAAGTGATATCTGTCACCCAGACCTTGTTCGGCTCACTGACCTTGAACTGCCGCGCGAGGTGGTTGGGCGAGGCCACTGTTGGTTTTTCCACCGTAAAAACCCTGGACGCCGCCGATAGCCCGTTTGCGAACGCAGCCCCTCCGCCTGCATCAAGCGCCCGACCTCGATTTCGTCCGCATTCCTCTCCCAGCTCACGTAGGTCATCGTGAATTTTGCGGTAGCCGTATACACCTCCGCTTTCTAGCCAAGCGTGTTTGATCAAGCCAAGCAGACGTTGATCTTCTTTTTGCTCGGGCAGATTGAGGCTCGGCCAGCCAGGCGTAGTAGCCGCTGGGGTGCACCTTGAGGGTTTGGCAAAGGCGCCGCACCGGGTAATCAGTCGAGTGCTTCTTGATGAAGGCGTACTTCAGCCGCACTCCTTGGCAAAGTACGCGGCGGCCTTTTTTAAGATGTCTCGCTCTTCCGTCACGCGCTTGAGTTCAGCGCGCAGCTTGCGCAGTTCGGCCTGCTGATCGTCGTCTTGCTGACGCTGCTCTTGGGGCTTGCTGTAGACCTTGATCCAGGCGTAAAGGCTATGCACGGACATGCCCAGGCGCTGGGCGACATCGGCGACGGGTTTGCCTTTCTCGGTCACTTGCTTGACCGCTTCGATCTTGAATTCTTCGGGGTAACGCTGACGACTCATGGCACCTCCTATTTGGGCCTCATTATGAGGCTTGGAGGTGTCTACGAAACTAGGGGCGATTCACGGTCATTAATGATTCAAGAATTGGATTCCTGCGCCGATAGTGTCAAATGGCCAAAAAAAAGTAATTTCAGAAATCCTTAACGCGGAGATGTACGCTGCCTGTATTGAATTAATGTTGATAGTATTTTTCGTTATTGGTGTGTGATTTCATCTTACACACGCATGTGACACATCCCCTGAGGCAAGGCAGTTAGGCGAAAAGCCTCAACAGCACACTCTTTCAGGAGACCCACATGATTTCGTACCCACAACATAATCAAGCGCAAACTCGTTCCCTGCTGATTTCCGGACTGTTCCCCAATGGGGAGCCGTTCGCGGAAGAGGTCCAAGCCGATTCTTCCTACGTAGCCCAGATCAAGGTGCTCGCCCAGTGTCGCTATAGCGATCTGGGTGGTGACCTGGATGTCACCGGGCTGACAGATGCTGCCACTGGGTCATCTGTACAGGACTCGCTACTGTCGGCCGAGCAGGACCTCCTCAGCGAAGTAGAGGCTGTCGAGTATGTGATTCACACCGTTCAAAATTCCCTCAATAATGGCCGCACGTTTTCAGTTGGTTCCACCAGCGAGTTGCGCGCTTTCGTTGAGTTCTTCGACCTCATCTTATCCGAGGCCCCTCATGCGTTTGACGGGCTATGCTCCGGCGATCGGGTGGCAGATGATGAGGAAATCACCCTTGATTTCGAAGATTCCAGTTCCGCTGAGTTTGCGCTCGTGCCGGCAGATGCTCTGCTGACGCTGGCCACTGTGGCGCTGGGGGAGGGGAGGGCTGTTGCCGCTTATCAGGTAATGACGATGGCGAGCATCACCCGTGTTGCATTGAGCAAGGCCTGCATTCGGGCCTTGGTGTAAAAAAGACCTTCTGGATACCCTCCAGAAGGTCTTTTTTTTTACCACTGCATTTTCAATTGGTGTAGCTCGCTGATGCGTGCATGCAACTGGTCCTGGAAGTGGACTACCTGGCCTTTCAGATACACCCGAATGCTCGCGAAGCGTTCACTCCCTACCCAGCCTGCCCTTGCTGGATCAACGATGCATCTGATGCTGCCGGTGAGGTCGGAGGCGATGAAACTCAACCAAGCCTCTCCCTCAATGGATGCGGTCTTGGGTGGCTCTGAAATCAAGTAGACGCCTTCGAAGTTACGGCCGGCAAGCAGTGTTGCAATGTGGTGGTGGCGGCCGCTTTCTGCGTACTCATCAGCGTTGCAAATCATGGGATTTCCGTCGACTCAGTAGAAAAAGAACAGCACCTAGGGTATAGTAATTTTTATGCAAATTAGTTATAGATACTTGTTTGCTGAATTGTACACCAATGAGGATTACGCATGAGCAAGTTGGCTGAATTTCGTGCTGCAGAGAAAGCACTGCAAGAGCAACTTTCTGCTTTGGAAGCGCTGAAAAATGATTCAGGGCTGCAACGTGAGATTGAGTTCGAGGAAAAGCTCAAAAGCCTGATGGAAGAGTACGGCGCGAATTTGGGCAAGGTCATCGCCATTCTTGACCCGGCTTCAAGTCTGCGCAAAATCAATGCACGGCCAGAAGGCGATCGTCAGCAGCGTAAGCCACGTGAGGTCAAGGTCTACAAAAATCCCCACACCGGTGAGACTATCGAGACCAAAGGCGGCAATCACCGCCAGCTGAAAGAGTGGAAAACTCAATATGGTGGTGACGTCGTCGAATCCTGGAAAAGCTGAGTCCCATTAGCTCGTCACAAAACCGGCTTCAGCAGCCGGTTTTTTTTCGCCAAAAAAAACCCGCATAAATGCGGGTTCGTATTTAAGAGCGCTCTGCTTGAAGCCGCTGCTCTACAGCTTTTCTCATACGAATCTCGTAGTCGATCCGCTGCTCATAACGAGCCAGAGCCGTTGCATCTGGTTTGGTCTCGTTGTTACGCCACCGGTAGATCGTCATTTTGGTCACCCCAAGTATGGTGGCCATGTCTTCGTCTTTCTCGGCATCGATGGAGAGGCGAGTCATCCATTCAGCCAAGATGACGTTCATGTCCCGGTCGAAACGCAAAAGGCGTTCTCTCCGGTGCGGCTCCTCTGCCAGAAGACCCCGAGCCTTTTCCATTACCTCCGTGGGCACCGACGCAGTCCGGCCATAGATGTAGGAGGAGAGTCTAGGGAGACCAATGCCCAGGGCAAAGGCATAGTCTTGATTGCGTAGGCCCAGGTCAGAGCCGATCTTCACCAGTTCTTGCTGATCAACCGAAAGCTCGGCCCGGCTTCCGCCGCGGGGACGCTTCACACCAGCATCAGCTGGCTTGGTTCGCGATGAAGTGTCCGTATCGTTTTCTTGGTCGTCCGTAGGCTGAGGTTGTACGAGGCGCACCATTGGATCTTGATCCATGGCATAGATGCCGGAACTGGCCACTGTTTGTTCTCCGTTGATCACCCGTTTAAGTGCTGCGGCCATTTTAATGGTGGCAGCTTCTGTATCGATATCTCGATCGTGGTCTACTTCTACCTGGTCGGCTAGACCGACCTGCTCCAGTTCCTCACCCTTCTCTTGCATGTCCTCGATGGAGCGATGATTGATCATCAGCTTCTGGCGATCTCTCAGGACTTCTCGGCTGACGTTGTGCGCCACAGCGTACACAACCGCATAGACGGCATCCTGATCTTCAATCTTAGCCAGCATAGAGCCGAAGAAGACTTCCAGCGTCCTTTGCAGGACCTCTTCAAAGTCGCTGAGTTCGCACTTATTTTGACGGAGCTTGACCCTGCAGATTTTGCGAACGCGCTCATCGCGATCCATCTCGAAGGCCAGACGATTCACAAACTTGCGTGAGCGGTCCTCGTTCGAGATGTAAGTCCCGCACAGCTTTTCAAAGGTCGAGGGGGGGCCGGATGGCTCGGAGGGGGGGAGTAACTCGATGTCGGTGTCTAGCACAAGCCCTGAAGCAGTCTCTTGCTCCAGGGCATCAATCTTTTCTACTGCCATAAAGGGCTCGTTGATTTATCCAACCTACGCAGCCACGGTATCCACAGATCGGTCCAGTTGAGGGAGAGCGACACTCCTGAATTGCGCCAGCGAACTGGACACATCGAGGAGGACATTGATGCCGGCGGCCAAGATCTCAGTCTTGATCTCAGGGTAGGCACTCATCGCGTGCTCGATCCGTTCACCTACTTTTCGGATCTGGTCCGCTTGGCTTAGATCATCCACCCCGAACACTGTGCTGGGGTTCTGACCAGGTTCCACACCAAGGGCGTCCAGGCCGATTTCGATTGGGGAGTACTCGTGGATCATGAAGCATTACCTCTGGTAGCGACCGCATAAGGCCGCTTTTATTGATTATACGTACGTGACAGAGAACGTCAATCAAATCCATAACGCGTAAGTGGAAGACTGGCCCGTTTCAAATCGTTGTACTGTGCATTACGCAGGCATGTGATTGGTGATGCAGGGGCGAGTGATCAGATGCAGGTAGCCTGGATTGCCCGCTCGAAGCCGGACAATGCCGCGTGAACCTCAGTCATATCTGATGCAAATGTTGACGCGATAACGACGCCAGCCAGGAGAATTTCAGTCTTGGCTTCTGGGAAGTCTGTCATTGCTTTGAGCATGCACTTTGAAGCGCACTTGTTAGAGCAGCTTTTATTGAATCGTGGGCAGTGCGGTTTGCCATCGGTTGAGAGGCAACCCAGCGACGAAAGACCGATTTCCGTAGCTCCCTGGTATGTGTCAAAGCTGAAAGACATGCTGTGTCCCTAATTCCTATCTAGTCCGTTGATTGGCGATGCGGGACAAATTATAGGGACGTGTTGTTATGAGGGTCAACAAATCGGCGCCAGAAAAGTTCCCTAAAAAGTGCGGTTTAATGCGTGCAAAATTTGGTATGCACGATTTTTCGTATGCCAAAAAGCCGCTCAGGGCGTGGGTGGGAGAAGTGTAATCCATTTGATGAATAAAAAAACCAGCACCTTAAATAAGGCGCTGGTTTATGTGATGCAGTTAAAGAAAGACGTCTCCATCAGGAACAATGAGGATGTCTCCGGGTGTCTCTACTATGCGGGTTTGATCCTCGAAGAGGTCACCCACGGATCCAATAGTAGGGGCTACATTTTCCGTGATCGGTTTCTTGACCCTTTTGGCTACGAGTGCGCATTGCACGGTTTCTGGCCGCTGTTTAGTGGTGGGTGGAGTGATACCGTTGCCTTGAGGAAGATTCTTGAGATGTGCATCGTTTCGTCTCGTTGGTGGGTGCGGAATGTCGCTAAGGTCATATGCCTTGGGTGTATCCCGCTTGCGTTGAGTCTGTCCTGTGCGTTCGAGCTCGTAGGTCCGTTGTGGTTTAAATGAAGCATTGTCACTTTTGGTATGAATAACTGGCCAATATGTGAAGCTCCCTGTTTTCCACCAAGCGATTACTGGTACACATATAAGAAGTGTCAATGCGAAAAGCGCTAACTTATACGCTACACCCGTAACTACTACCAGCGCTATGTAGACAAAAACTACTACAAGCCACGCCGATACATGCCTATTGATACGTTTCATTCTGTCTCCCAGGTTCGCTTTATGAGAGGGGATGCCGCACATACCTGTGCAAAACAGGGAAAAAAAATCCCCCGTTTCCGGGGGATGTGTGGCGTTAGAAAACGAAGTCCTTCTTCAAGGCCTGTGCCGGGGGTTTAGGACCTGGCTGCCCGGTTTGCACGGAGGGGAACCCCGGTTGAGTCAGCGGCGCCGCCAGTGCGGTGGGCGTGGTCAGGGGTACACTGAGCTGATCACGAACTGTCGCATGTTCTCCAGGAGGCTTCCTGTAGACATCGATTTGGCTTTCAGTCAGATCAACGCCATGTGCTTTGAGCAAAGCACGCCAGTCGACATGTCCTTTACGCGTGGAAAGCTGAACAGAGACACCTTCACTTTCATGTCGCTTGCGGCCTGGCGGCATCTGAGACAGCAGTACAGCTCGGGCTGCTTCCTCTCGCGCCGTGGCTTCCTGTAATTGCTGGTTTGACTGTCGCCAGGCGGCCGCTGCGGCTTCCCATTCATCGGTACTCCATTTGCCTGTTTGGAGCCGATGCCAGAAGTCGAGCTCACCTCTTAGGATTTGATCGATCCGCTTCTGGTTCCGCATGACTTTGAGCAGCACGCCTTTAGTCCCATCGAACGAGTAGTAGTGGGCGAAGCTGGCTTCAGCAACAAAAATCTGATGCTGAACCTGATCCACATACTCCGGTGGGACGATTCCCTTGAGAGCAAGCCCATGAGCTGTATCCCCTGGACATTTGATCTCGACCGGTATCCCTAGAAAGGGATTGAACCCGTCTAGCGATGCCCTGATAAATGGGATCGAGTCACTCTCGGCAATGATGGGCGTAACCGTGGTACCGGTGTGCTTTTCATAAGCCGCCCTAGCTATGGGTTCCAGCTGATGACCCCTGGCTCGAATACGATCGACGTAGGGGTTCGGCGGCGGGGGAGGCCCGATGCCTAGCCTGAGTCTGAAAAGCTCATAAGAACTGCGGAATTTTGACGTGCCCATGATCTGGGGCGCCTCGCTAGCTCCGATTCCTTCACTACGCCATGCGAACCAGGCGGCGGAGTTTTGCTGAGCTGCTGGTCCCGTGATGATGCGCATTGCCATATCGCGATCTCCTCTAAAAGTGACCTGCACCAGATCGGTGGAAGGCCTGATAAATGGAGATGCATAACGCTCTAGCTGAAACTGGATGCCATGGACTGGCGTTTCTGGGAGGAAGGGGAAGGTAATGCAGAAGAGAAGGGGATGACGATGGGCGCTAACCCAAAAAACGACCGGCTGTTTAGCAGCCGGTCGCACACAGCACTGGTGTTACTCGCCGATCCTCATCGTGCGGGGAAGGCCAAGCATTGCGTTCTGCATACGGAGATCATTCAGCGAGATCGATGGATCAGAAGTCGCTGCAGCTGAACTGGCGCAACCCCGGCCGGTTAAGCAAACCGTGTGAATCACCAGGTTCGTCCCCGCGAGTTTGTCGACGTTCTGGCCGTTGGTGGTCTGTGCTGCATCGGATGCTGCGGTTAGGCCTGAGGCGACGTTGTTCCCAACCATCCCAGAGTCAGTGCAATTGTTCAGCAGTGAGCAGGTCGCGAGGGATACAGCCAGAGAGGCGCCCGTGGCCACAGCGTTGCCCACTGCTGTGTGAGCTTCCTTGTATTGTGAGGCCGGGCCCGCATAGACCTCGCTGATTGTGTACGTGACCTTGGCATCACCCGCAGTCTGGTTGTAGCCAGCTTTCTTGAGAACGTCATTCACGTACGCAGTCATGTCGCCAAGGGCGGCGTCCTCGGTCACGGCCTTGACAGGCACACCCTCCACCAAGCGCCCGTTGATCTGTGCTGCTTGAACGCGCACCGGGCCTTTCTCAACGGTGATTGGCTTCGCTGCACAACCAGGTAAGGCGATGATGACGCAGGTGGCAGCTAATGCGGCGATTGCTTTATTGATCACGTGAGCCTCAGGAGGTTTGAATAACATGTAACTATAATACTGATGGGTGGCCATGGAGGCTAGTGGCAAAATGCTCATGCAGATGGGGCCGGTGCTGCCGGCGGTGGCAAAAAGCCATCTGCGTTAGTTGCGAATCGCTGCACCGCTAGTCGTCTCAACGAGCTGCAGAAGGGAGATCGGCTAAAATTTCAGGTAGTGCGGAGAGCTCGGCCATGAACAATAACGTCTTCCACAGCGCCACCATCAGGGGTCAGCTTTTCGAGGCCTCAATGATTTACGAAGGTCCCTGGATTTCATCAATCACCCCACGGTCAGCCGTCCATGATGGTGTGCACCTCGGGGTGTGCAACATTGTTGAGCTCGATCCTACTAGAGACAGATGCGAGGAGTTTGGGTGGTACATCGTCAAATATCGCAGTGAAGCTCGGGTATTTCTCAGGGGGTTCACTATTGACGATGCCCGTGCCTTATCGGAGGAGTTCGGGATCAAGTTGCTGGACCACGGGGGCTGGGACAGTCGAACGCTTTTTTATCGCAGCAAGGCTTGGGAGGGATTGAAAGCCTGGGTGAGATCGCATCCGAGAATTGCGAAGCGTTATGCAGCTGGCACTAACCCTTACCTTTCAGATTGGTATCTCAGAGCTAATAGCGAAGAAATGGTCCCATTGCCGCTAGGGTAGAGCCTGGATGGTAGTGGCGTGTGCGATCCTCATCTCGTGGCCCCGGCTCCCTGCCGCTCGCCCCTCACATGTTTTTACCGAGGTTGCAATGGACAAATCGGAAATGAGCAGGCTTTTGGAGCTTCAAGTGCAAGAAAAGCTGAGGGATGGCTATTCAATAACCACCTATGCGATGGACGCAGCTAGTCGGGATCGTGTGAGGTGTGGGATGAAGACCAAAGGTCATTCCCTTCCTAACGAGAATCATGCGGCGGAGGACTGGCAGGAGTACATCGGCAAACTGGAGACGGGGGCGTACAAATCGGAAGTGAGGACAAAAGTGATCGAGACGGGCGACTCTCCAAACATCGATCAGTCTGCCGGCGGCAGTAGTACGGTGGGTCTGTGGAAGGCCCGACGTCACTGAGACAATGGAGGCTAATACGCCTCGGGACGTAAGGGCTAACAAAGGCGCCCGCGGCGAAAAAAAAACTGGGCCTTTGATATACAAAGAGCCCAGTCCTGGTAACCACAGCTGCCGCGGCGCTGTAGGTGGAGAGTCCACCGTTACCAAGACTGAGCTCACCTCTTTATCGCCATTAGGATAGTCGACAGCAGTACGACGTCCTGCTTGGCTAGCTTGCGAATCCCCACCAGTTGCACCTGGCTGCTATGTGAAGGACATACGTCCGGGGAAGTCATTTGCGCTGCTCACGTAGTGGTGAGCGACCTGAGGGATAACCGCTTCGACCTAATCGTCCAGCTGTGTTGTCAGTTCCTGGGAGATGCCCGGACTCGACTATTGTCTGATCTCAGAGACTGGCGGTGCATCACCGAGTCGAGAACACAGAGGCAAACACAGGGGATGCATTAGGGAGCGGAGATATCAGGCGGTATGTGGGTAGTGCGCTAACCCGTTACCGTGTTGCTGACTACAAAGGAGGCTTCGCGACCTCGGACCTGACTGGCTTCTCCAGTGGGAGTATCCGTTAACTTTGCCTCAGGTGATGTTCAACATGGGCTGATAAACACCATTTCTTGACCAAAAAAAACCGGCCCTGAGGCCGGTCATGCGATTTGGTGCGGGTGGTCACGTGCCCCGTTTAGTCACGGTGGTGGACGCCAAGAGGTCGAAGATGAACTGGGATTTCACAGTGAAAACCGGAACCGCGATGAAGGCTGCAAGCACAACGGCTAGCACGAGCGGATGCCCGATGCTGAGCAGAAGCAAGACGGACATGATCTTCAAGGTGGTGCGCAAGATGCACTGCCAGATGGATAGGTTGCCGTTGAGCGAGATCGTCCTGACACGGAACAACAGCTTGCCGGCCGTCGTGCCACGCCAGGTCCTGGTCAGTGTCGCTTCGTAGATCAACCACACCAAAGGCAACAGAACAAGGAAGTAAGGTGCCAGGCTGAGTGCTGCCCCCTCAGTCCAGCTCAGGCCCGGGGTAGCAACGTCGAATGGGCCCGACGTATCGACATGGGCATTATGAGCCATGACTAAAGCCAGTAGTGCTAGCGATCCACCCAGTACCAGCGATACCAAAACAAAATCTGTCGTGGTTGCCGCTATGCGCTGAGCGACGTTCAGCAGTTTGGAGCCAATTTTCATCGTTCACCTGATTGTTTGTGGAGGGCTAGAACATGGTTCCCAACGCATCGAGTGCTGCCTTTTGAGCGTTTGTAGGTTCGGCCGGTGTTGCATCTTGAGAGCCATGCGATGAGCTGGCCTCATCAAGGGCATCTGCTGTTGAGAGCAGCTGCGGCTGTTGGTCGATCAACGAGTCCTGAGCATTCATACCGTTGTCAGGGGTGGCGAAGGGGACAGACTCTGCATGAACCTCGACAGCACCTGTGTGCAAGGGAGCACCAATCTGAGCGCCCACCGGCTCAGGTTGCAGGGGAGGGCGAACCTCCTCGACAACCATGGCCGGCTCCATCGGCTCCAACGGTTCCGCGGGAGCAAGGGGCCCTGAGGGCGGCGCGACTGGCGGAGCTTTGGCAGCCCCAGGTTTTGCGGTGATCTCTCGCTGCCGTGGTACCCGTTTCTTTCGACTCGGTGGAGCTGCACTTTCACGCTTGGATTGGCGGCCCGTCGCAATCATTCCCCCCGGGCCAGCAAGAGCGATATTGAGAGCTTCGTCTAGGGTGCCGGCCTCACTGTGGCTCAAAAACCACTGATAAAAGACACCCCTGATAAGAGGCGTGTCTTTACCGTATGGCAGTTCGGACATGAACTCCAGCAAACCTGGGCAAACGTCCTCTGGGATATTCAGATTTATTTTGCGCTCAGTTTCATTAGGGTCATATACACGAATTAACTTAGCCATTTACAGCAGACACCCTTTTGGCATTCGCGTTTACGATGCTCCGGATGATTTGTCCAAGGGCATAGCGAGCAAAACCGTCAGCAACAGCCCAGCGAGGATTTTTTACAAGAATGCTGTGTTGCCATACATTTTTGGCACGATCATAGATAGCCTCGGCGCTTCCTCCCGCAACCAAAATTCCATTTAGCGACCGTGCATCATCGGAAAACAACGAGTTACCTTTAGAGATAACCTCCTGGACCACGTGCTGTTGGGCTTCGGTAACTTGCTCTTGAATGCTTACCTCTTGACCATACTGGAAAAGACATTTGGTGCTGAACGATTCCTCACACTCCACAAGGCTTGCTTGAATCTCGCGTTGGCCCAAGATTCGGCGCAACTGCTCTGCCGCTGCACTCATCCCGGCACAAGAGTCAGCGCCCCGCTCAATATATTGACCCTCCTTCATCAAAAGGAAGTCAGTCGAGTAATGACCGCCTTCGATGACGCCATAGGACTTTGGCCTTCCATTAGCACCATTGATCAGATTTTCAATGGGCATGCCCGATTGATCAAGAATGTAGTCGCAGTAAGCGCCCATTGGCTGAGGAAGTGCTTTCAACTCGACAGATTTAGGGAGTGCTTTCCGAGTGCGCTCGACCAGACTGTCCTTACGAGAGCCGAACAACTTAGACGGGGTACCGATAATTACAAATGCCTCATCAATGCCTTGAACTCCCTTGGCACGGAGCCTGGTAAAAGCCGATTGAATAAGCGCCAGGTATTCCGGGGTATCCGTCCAGTTGTCGTTCAACCCGATAGAGGAGGTGAGGTTGCCCTGGAGGCGAGCGGTATCGCCAGTGAAGTATGCCTTGCCATCGACAATCTCGGTCTCGGCCTGAGCGCGAGCCGCAGTCGTCGGGTCGGTGAGTTCGACAGCTGGAACCGCCAGAGTGGGGTACATGATCTCCGTTCGTTTTCCGTCGTGGTAAGCGACGACTTTAATAGCACTACGACCCGCATCCAAACCGATTGCTACGCGACCTTTCATGAAATAAAACCTTTATAAACCAGCGACTTAGAAGGGTTAACGATGCGCACTGTGCAGTGTGCAGTACCTACAGTTCAGTGCGATGTAGCTACTGTGCTGTATGCATTGATGGGAGTCTAAGATACATAACACGTATTGACAATACTGGATGATGACAAAGAAAATCCGCCAGAGCGCGCCTCCTCGGCGCGGCTATACACAACCCCCCGGCGAACGCTTAAACAATGGCTATACACAACCCCCCCTCCATCGACGATTTCGAAGAGCTTCGGCGCAAAGGCAAGGAGTCGGTCGACACCGCCGTCGACTACCTGATTCGAATCGATCAGATCCTGGTCCGCATGGGCGAATTGCTCTACGTCATGCAGCCGTTCCAGACGGGGCGCATAGGGATCGATTTCAACCAGCACCGAGGCCAGTCGAGGCCATTCGTACGGGTGTACCGAAAGCTCAAGGCCGGCAAGGGGAAATGGATGTCTACGAACGTGAGCCACAAAGGCCTCACGAAGAGAGTGAAGCGAGCCCGAGAATTCGAGCCCAATCACAAGCTTGTTCTGAGCCTGTGCGAAAGGGTTTCCAAACTCTTTGACCTCAGAGCCGAAATGCACGAGCGCGTACGAAATATGAGCCATGGCGTAAAGCTGACGCTCAAGGCCAGAGAAGATGATCTGGCATCTCTTGAGTCTCTGGTGGGCAGCATGCTGGACCAAGTGGAAACGAAGTTCGAAGGAGAGATCGACGTGGATGAGTAATCCCTAATCAGTTTCGCGAAGGCCTTGTCGATCAACGTCGGCAGGGCCTTTTTTGTGGCTGAGCGTGACCAGAAACTATTCGGTGACAGGCCAAGTAGGAACCGGGCTATGGGCAAAGCGGACTAGAAGCAAACCGGTGTTACGCGTTGTGTGACTCTGCGGCTTTGGCGAAGCCAACTAGAAGCAAACCGGTGTTATGCGCAGTGGGATCCCGCGGCTTTGGTAAAGCGGACCAGAAGCCTACCGGTGATTTGGCGAAGTCTTATCCGGGCTCTTGCTGAGCGTAGTGTGATCCGGCCGCAGAGAATTGCTTTTGCATTCGGTGGTGAGCTGACTTCTATCCGGGCCTGGCGGTGTTTGACCCGAACTGCCTCGCGCCCGCTCCCTTAATCTAATTTAATTCTCTTCATTCATTTTCTCTTATTCCGGTTGCACCATCGGCCTCATTCTGGCGCCGGCACTTGTGTCGCATTCTCTTTTTCCGCTGCTCGTTGTTCCACTCCTCGTTCTGCAAGTTTGGTTTGGGTGCCTGTCGTGTGGCTGGCTGTTGTGGATCTGCCAGTTCTTTCTGTGCCGCTTGTGCCTCTGCACCCGCCGGCTCCCTTCTGCTGATGACGTATTGGGTTCATTCTTCTTCTGTGGATTCTCTTTTCTCTCTTCTCTTCTTCATCTCCATTATTTCACTGCAACTTCCAGCGTCGTCTGCTGTGCGTGGGAGCATGAGTGGTGGAATCTTATTGTTCTCGCACCAGTTCCAGATGTTGAATTGTGCCATCGCTAGTTTGGGGTTTCGTTGTTGCGCTGCCGTATTGGCATTTCATTGTGCTGGCGCTTGTTTTGCTGGCGCAGGTTTGGCGCTTTTGCTCCTGCCGACAGCATAACCATTTGTGCCTTTTGCTACGCCCCGCGGCCGGCGCTCAACGGTCAGTCCCGGCAGGCTGCGTCAAGCGAAACAGTCCACCGGCAGTCGGTGGCGACCCCAAGAAGGATCTGACGGGGGAGGAGAGCGACGGGCTGAGAAGGATGCGACGGGGGGAGGAGAGCGGCTGGCTGTGCAGGGGCTCGATGCTGGGTCCTGCAGCTGGCCTCCGATGATCGGTCGCGGTCGGTGGTGGGCGGTGTGAGACCTGTTGCTGCGGTTTGTGATCCTGGCGTGGCCGGCAGAGTGCGATACCCGGCGGCCGGTGGTGGGTGAAGCTGGATCTGTGCGGGCGGTGCTCGATCCGACTCGCAGCGTGTGATGCTTGGCTGGCGGTGGGTGGTATGTGACCTGCCTGGCGAGGCCGACCCGGCTGCTCTCCTGGTGCCGCTTGTGACCGGGCAGGCGGGTATTGACGATTGGCTGGCGGTAGTCAGCACCTGGTGCCGAGTGGTGGTGCTTTGGCTTGGTCGGATTCGTCTCAGCTCAGGCTGCTTGGAGCCGTTTTTCTCTGTTCGGTGTCTCGTGGGTGGGAAGCACTTCATTGCCTCCATGATTCTCAGCTCATTGCATGTGTGCATGCCCATAGGCGATTGCGGCCCGGGGTATCTCTGCCAGCGAGCGCCTCCCTTTTCGTTGCTGGGCGGCGTATCGGCGCCGACGGGGCCGGCTTTTATGGCTTCGCATGAGCATAAATGGTTGTGCTGCGGCTTTCCGCTTTTGCCTCTCCTCGGGCATAAATGGTTGTGCTAGCGGCCAATGCTTTTCTCGCTACAGAGTCATAAATGGTTGTGCCTGTATTCGTAACACGTAACTATAATTTGTCTTGCATCCATACAAATCTATAGGTATCGTGGAGCCATAAATGGTTGTGCCAAGGAGCCACCGAGATGAACAAGTCCTTTGTGATGAAACAGGTTGGGAAGGGAGCTGGGTCGATCGCTCTGGCAGTAGCAGCCTGTCTGCTTGCTGCATACGTTCGACACGCCTTTGGTGGCTGGGCTTTCGCCGGCTCGTTGCTCCTGGTCATCGCAGCCAGCATTCCGATGGTCCTGTTCTTCAACCTGTTTGCTGACCCAAGTGTGAAGTTCAGCAAGAAGGAGCGGCTGATGGATCAGGAAGACCCTCACTGCATCTTCAACGACAGCCTCAACATGTTCCGCAAAGACGACGACTGATTCACCACTCGCACCTCAAGGAGGCCGGCAATGGCCGCGAAAGCTTTCACCCCAAACAAAGACCAGGCTGTTGCCCTGGGCAGTACCGCCAAGCGCTTGCTGATCCGCGCCAAGGCGGGCGCTGGTAAAACCTCGCTGCTCATCGAGCACGCCCTGCGGTTCCCAGCCCACCGCCTGCTGTATGTGACCTTTGGCAAGGCCAACAAGGAGGACGCAGCTACTCGCTTCCCTTCCAATGTGACCACCAGGACCAGCCATGGGCTTGCTTGGGAAGTCGGCGGCCAGTTCAAGAAGGTCGGCAAGCAAGGTGATCTCCACCCATCCCAGCTGGCCAAGCAGTACGGCATCCCAATGGCGTTCGCTCGCCACCTCTACGTCACCTTGCACAACTACATGGTCTCTGCAGACCGGGAGATCCTGGCAGCGCATGTGCCGGCACAGATCGTTGGCCATGACCGTGAGAAAGCAGCGGAGTGGGCGAAGGTTGTTTGGGAAGACCTGCAGCGCCTGCGCCAATGGTCTCGCGGGTGCGGCGATAGCCAAGACGAGCGTGCCGAGTTCCTGGAAACCGCTCATCTGCGAATGCCGCACGATGGCTACCTGAAACTGTGGAGCCTGGGTGACCCTGACCTGAGCCACCGCTACGACCAGATCCTTCTGGACGAGTACCAGGACACCAATCCTGTCTTTGCTGCGGTGATCCTGCGCCAGAACTGCCCGCTGCGTTTGGCCGGTGACGACTTCCAGGCAATCTTCGGTTTCCGCGGTGCCTACAACACCTTCGAACCGTCGCAGTTCGACCAAGTCGTATCGCTGAGCGAAAGCCACCGTTATGGCGCCGGCATCGCCGAGCTGGCCACCATGCTCTTGCGTGAGTTCGCCGGCGAGCAGGAGCCAGTGCGGAGTTCACGCCATGAGCTGACTACCCGCTTCGCCGTCGACCGCACCAAGCCGTACGCGATCATCGGGCGCACCAATGCGAAGCTGTTCGCCAGTGCTGTCCAACTGCTGGAAGGCCAGCGTCTGCACTTCGTGGGTGGCGTCAACGAGTACCCGTTCGACAAGCTGGTAGAAGTCCACCACCTGCGAGCCAACACGGGTGTACGCCTGCGCGACCCTTTGCTCAGTGCGTTCCGCTCTCTCCAGGATCTGGAGGCTTATGCCAACGACACCGATGACAAAGAAATCCACGCCCTCATCAGTGTTGCCAAGCAGTACGGTGATCAAATCCCGAGCCTGGTACAGCGGATCAAGGATGCTTGCGTCAGCGACATCAATGACGCGACCGTCATTCTGTGCACTGCCCACCGCTCGAAAGGTTTGGAGTTCCCGCAGGTCGTTCTGTTGAGCGACTTCCTCAACCTGATCACCGATGCCGGCCTGCCGCTGGTGCTGGATACCCCTGAGCTGCGCCAAGAGCTCCACCTGCTGTACGTGGCACTGACCCGTGCGATGGAATCCATTGAGGTGAATGAGCAGATCCAGGCAGTTTTGCGTTACTGCGAGGCCGCTGGGGTGGTGGGTGAAGCGGTACGACCTGATGCCAAGTACACCGAACAAGCGGGGGGGCTGGTGCTGGTTGTGAGCCCTGAACAAGAGGCCGAGACCTTCTCTGCGATCACCGGCGTGGGGGCGCTTTCCAAAGTGGCTGAGCTTGTCGGCGCCGACGCTGCCCTGCTGTTCGAAGGCGATGAGGTTGAGTCCCGCATCGAGCTGGCGATCCTGCGTCATGCGGCACTGACTGCGACCGCGATTGCGGGTGTCGTGGGTGTCTCCGTATCCCGGGCGGCCGATACCGTGGCCTCGATGGTGCGTCAGGGTCGCCTGCATGGTGGCCTGTTCATCGGTTGCCCTGATATCACCGGCCGCCTGGTCTGTGACTTGCACCTGGAAGTTGCCTGATGCATTACCTACTGATCGGAGCAGGGCGCGAGCATGGCTGACGATTTCATCCGGATCTTCTACCGCCGGGACGCGGGCGGGAAATCCAAAAAATCATCCGTTTCCATCGACCCGCTGATGTTCGAAATTTTCGTCAAGATCAAAGGGAGCATCGCCGAGGCCCGGGACACCCTGCGGGAATGGGCGAAGGCTGCAGATACGGAGCGTACCGACGCGAACTACCGCATGGGGAACTCCCGCATTGTTCAACAGCGGATGTCCCAGGAAATTCTGGACATGGTCAATGAGGGCATGGCTGCTCGGGCGGTTAAAGAGGCGACAGCCGCGGGCGAGGTGAAAGGCCGGGGTTCTCGACGGGGCAAGCGGGCCGTGGGTGTCGAACCCTCGCAACAGCTGCCGGCGGTCACCGGGCACCTCTCGGACGACCACGTCTAGCGACGTTGCTGGCGCTCATGATCGTTCCAGGCGGGGCGGGCTTCGAATGGTTCGTTTGTGTGATTGGTCAAGTCGGCGCGCATGATTGCGGGACGGTGACTTGCTTTGGCTACGGGAGGATTGGAGAGAGGTGTTGCACGACACGAGCGTGTCGCTAAGGGAGGATGACTCACCCTAACGGTTCCACGCCCAACGAGCAATACCCAGGGCAGGTTTGTTGATCGGCGGAGGCGCGTGCTCCTCCCGAGCTGGAAGCGAAATCACATTTACTTGACCAACATCACAGGCGGACTACACGCCATTTTTTAGCCAGTGTGCGTATTGGTACGCGTAAAGAATCTATTTAGGAGTAGGTATGTCAATTCTCAACAGCATGGATGGAGTGCTTGTTCCCGCGCTGGTGATCTGCGCCTTTGCGTATTTCGCCATTGCGATGCTGAAGCGCCGCAAAGGCTACTCGACCAAGCATTACCAGTGCATCCCCCTGCTCACCGAGCGCGAGCAGGACTTCTTCTGGCGGCTCAAGGAGGCGGTACGCGACGACCTGGTCATCGCGCCCCAGGTGGTCTTCGGCGCCTTCATCAAGGTGAAAGCCACCGCCATGACCGACAAGAACCACGCACGGCATATGGTCGCCCACAACCGCTGCGACTTCCTGCTCTGCGACAAGCAGCTCAAGCCGGTAGCGCTGGTCGAGGTCGACGACTCCACGCACAACAGCGGCAAGGCCAAGGCAAAGGACCGGCGTCGCGACGAGCTGATGAAGGCCGTCGGGGTCACCGTGCATCGGTACCGCGGGATGCCGTCGGCCAGAGACATTCGCAAGGACCTGAAGCTGTAGAGCTCAGGACCTCTCATCCACAATTAGAACTCAGAAGGTGATCACCATGAGTGACTTCGATTCATCCAGCGAATACTTCGCTCGCGCAGAAGCTTCGGCCGGCGAAGGAAAGCTGACTTTCCGGGGGCTGTTCCTCGCGTTGCTAGGGCTGTATGTCATTGCTGCGGCAATCAGCATCGGCGTCTTGACTTTCAAAGTACCGGTCAGTGCTGAGGATCTACAGCATGCATCCTGGCTGGTGCACGCCCCCTACTTGCTCCCCTTTATCTCCGGCGCATTGTTGATCATAGGCTTCGCACTCGTGCTTCAGTTGATTAGCCCGATGACCCTGAGCTTCGGTGTGCTCATGATCAGCTTTATCGGCGCCGTTTCCACTGAACCGAGTGTCTCACTGCGCAGTGCTGTTCTGGCTGGGGAAGCGAAAATCGGCTGTTACGATTACAGCTTGCTCGCCTGTACCGAGATGCTGGGGTTACCCAGTCGCGCAGCCAACCTAGATCAGCCGGCCCAGCCGAGTGTCCACCAATTCATCCCTGTCCAAGCGATGGCCTTCGTTCGAGCTCCGTTCGATGTGTTCAAAGCGGATGAACTCAACCAGATGCTCGATACACAGCGCCTGGAAGTGAAAGGTGAGATGCGCAAGGGCCTGAAAACTCAGCCCGACACCCTCCCCACATCCGAAGCGACGAGCTCAACAGGTGAGCATCATGAGTGACCACGATTCTTCCAATGACTACTTCGATCACACGCCGGGGACGGCAGGCGAGGGATCACTGATCTTCGCGAGCGTCTTCATGGCTGCGGTGGTGGGGTACGTCGTGTTTGCGGCAATCAGCACCGCCGTCCTGAACTTCAAGGCTCCCGTGAGCGCCGAGGACCTGCACCTCGCTTCCTGGTTGGTGGTTCCGCCATCGCTGTCGTTCATCTGCGCATTTTTCAGCTTCATGTGCATCATGGGTGGCGCCCTGCAAACCTTCAGAGGCAGCTCTTTGGGACTGTTCCTCATCATGATTGGTGTGCTTGCTATGCCCACCATCTTCCCCAGCGTCTCGTTCCGCAGCGCCGTGCTGGCAAGCGAGGCGAAGGTCGGCTGTTACGACTACACGAGCCTTGCCTGCACCAAGATGCTTGGCCTCCCCAGCAGCGCGACATCCGATCAGTCGAGCAAAGTTGAACGCAAGACATCGGCGCCGATCGAGGTGATGGCTTTCCTGCGAGCACCTTTCGATGTGTACAAAGCGGACCAGCTCAACCGAATGCTCGATGCCCAGCGCCAGGAGCTGAAAGAAGAGATCCGCAAGGGCTTGCACAGCCAGGAAAACACGCCCCCTACATCCCTAGTCACTAACCCAGCAGGTGAGCATTATGAGTAACCAGGAATCCTCCAGTGAATACGTCGACCCTGCGCCAGGGACGGCCGCCAAGGGGCCTCTGATCATCGCAAGCCTGCTACTGGCCGTGCCGGTGCTGTTCGTCGTGTTTGCCGTGATCAGCGCAGCCGTTCTGAACTTCAAGGCTCCTGTGAGCCCCGAGGACCTGAAACATGCCTCGTGGTTGGTAACTCCTCCAACCCTCTCGTTCTTTTTGTCCGGTGTCAGCGTCTTCGCGTTCGTCATCGGCGCCTTTCGCGCATTTATGGGCAGTGCCTTCGGCCTGGTACTGATCATGGCTGGGATTGTGAGTGGTACCACTATCTTCCCGAGCGTCTCTTTCCGCAGCGCTGTTCTGGCAGGTGAGGCGAAGGTGGGCTGCTACGACTACACGAGCAGCGCCTGCACCAAGATGCTGGGCCTTCCCGACGCCGCGGCCTCTGAGCAGTCGAGCAAAGTCGAAGGCAAGACATTGGCGGCGATCGAGGTGCTGGCGTTTGTCCGGGCTCCGTTCGATGTGTTCAAAGCGGATCAGCTCAACCAAATGCTCGATGCGCAGCGCACCGAACTGAAGAAGCAGTTGGACGCTTACGCCGAGTAGTCGGTGAAGTCTCGGGGTGGCCGGTGCCGACCACCTCCGAATCTAAGGCTCCACCGAACAAGGGGTGGAGCTCTAATAGTTAACTGGATGCGCTGAGCACCAGCCATAAGGAATCGAGATATGAAATCGCTGTTCGGGATCGTTTTTGGTTGGTTTGCAGGGGTTGCGCTCGCGGGGGCAATGATTGGTATCGTCGGCCTGTTCGATGCCGGGGTTGAACACTTAGGGTTCACTGAAGCCACAGCCAGGTACTACATCCTTAGCCTGATGCTGTGTATCACCATGCTGGTAATGTCCAAACCTGCGCGACGTCAGTGGAAGTTCATGGGGCTGTTCGGTGTGGCCCTATTCTTGATCATGGGAACAGGACTGACCCAGGTAATCGAACCGGTACCTGCAGGTGACCAGGTTGAGCAGATCCGAGCTCAGCTGGATGCCTTGGGCGTCCTCGGGGCTAAGGCTGTCATGTACCTAGCGCCAGGAGGTCTGGTGTTGTTCTACACCTTGATGGCTTACATGGGGATGCGGGAAGAGCAGGCGAAGAAGCGGGTTTACCTGACCGACTAACGGATTGACGGCGGCCCAGCTGTTTTAGGCAGCCAAACACACAGAACAGAAGGGAGTTAGGCGATGCATAAGCCTGGGTTGGACGCAACGAGTGGTGTTGACCGAAGCATGGTTTACAGGGGGCTGGGCGCAATCTGCGTGGCCCTGGGGTTTTTTTGTATCGGCCCCATGGTGATCGATCAGCAGCTGGTGAACATCGCTCTGAACATGTCGCCAGAGAAGACCGCTGTGATTATGCTGTCGGCGGCCGGTGTGGTGCTGTTCCAGAGGGGATTCGCCGGTTTCATCGTGTTGATGCTGGGATTCCTGGTTGCTGGGGCGGCGTGTGAGCGGTTCTACGCTCAGGATGCGGTTACGACGATGGCGGTGGTAGGTTTTCCGTTCCTCATGCTTGGGGTCGGCGTGCTCATCTTCAACCCTGCTCACTGAGCTTCGCACAACCCAAAGCCCGCCGCGCATCGGCGGGCTTTGTTGTTTGAGGCAGCGGGGGTGGCTATGGGTTTCTACGGGCAGCGAACCGTTGAACCCACTTCTCGGATCTATCTAGGCGGTCAAGAAGGTCTTTCTTGGGTTTGCAGTCTTGATACCCGACTGAAACGGTCTGCCTGACTACCGCTAGCTCTGCCAGGACGTCTGCTGCTCCTCTGATGGGGGTAGGGGAAGGTGAGTAGTAGTCCTGGCGCATCTGCTTGTCGGGAAGCTCTGCATCTTCGTACTCTTCCTCGAACCATTTGTTTAGGGTCATGCGGACATCGAGAAGCCCTGACGCAGAGTTAAATATCATTGAGAACGGGAGATTCTCCAAGATAGGGCCGACTTGTATGTGCTTATCCAGGTCCATGCGGCGAGCCGGCCGCCATCGCGAGTGAAATCCTGGCTCACCGGGACCACAAGGCACAGCTCCATCCTGCTCAATCCCTTGCGGGGGCGGCATTATCCTCGCACGCTTCTTTTTTCCACTGAGCGCTCTCGCTGGACTGATGAATTGGCTGTTGTATGCCTCAGTGTTGTATGTCCACTTCTCAGCTTGTAACCGGACTTCGAGGGCCTGGAGCTTAATGGCCGTACGCGCAATTAGACAGGCTGAGACCGAGTGGAGGCGTGGGACGTTGCCGGCCGAGTAGACCCCTCGCCATTTAATCCCAACTGTATGAAACTCGTGCTCTTCAGCCCAGTCGATCTCTTCACGGGTTAAAGGCGGATATGGCTCATCCAGAATGACAATGCACTTCGACTCATCGTCGTACCAGGTAGACTTGTGATCCGCTTTCTTTGAGAGATTCAGGCTTGTGCCATAGGTTTCGTTCGCAAATGGGGCTCGGAAACCTGTCGCAGCTATGAAATTTAGAGCGCGTGCGGCTTGTTGCGCCATCCTCAGACCTTCGTGCTCGCTATAAGCATCCCCCCTGAGCTCCAGATGGTCAGGGGCTTCCAATCGAAAACCGTATAGGTAGGCTGTCCTTTCTAGGGCGCTTCCTGGGACGATGTCTTTCAGGGGAAGCGGCAGCAGGAATGACAGGGTGGTCCGCCCCGATCGAAGTTCAGGTCCACGTTTGAAGGGTTCTGGGCTCTCGCCGTGTTCTTTCCAGTAGAAAGAGACAAAAGCCTGGTGCAGTTTCTGTGCGGTACCTAAAACTGACTGGGCATGCCGGAGGTTCTGGAAGCCAGCCTTTTGCGCAGCTTTATCAAGGGCAGCATGATGAGGAATGCTCTTCTCTTGCTTGATTAATTTAGCTACGCGCTTGATACGCGCAACGGTGGTAGGTCGAGTGTGTTCGGTTGCCACGATATCTCTCCGGCCCTACTTGTTGCTGCGTCACCCGTCCACCGCTATGCATCAGGGCCAAAGTTATGGTCCGAATCTTGAGTAGCTGGCAGTGCTGCTCGTGCAGCTTCGCGATGACGGGTAGCTGGCGTCTGCTGGGCGCCATGGGAGATTGTAAGCTGCGTTCTGTGTGTGTGACTAGACCAAACACACAGACGGACCACGCACTACAGGCCGGCAATCACCTATAAAAGAAATCACCTCACGCGACGTATAGGTACGTGTGGTGAATTAGATTTGCCATTATGATGTAGGTCTGAAGGCGGCCCTCGGTATCCCAGGGCCTCATGTAGCGATCCTCAGCGGATCCAGGGGAGGGGGCATGGCCAAACAAGATGAGATGACGAATCGATCCATCGCGATCCTGATCAATCTGTCTGCGGGCTTGGATGAAGCCGGCATCGAGTGCGGCGATGAGCGCGTACCGCTCACCGCACACCTGCGCCTGGCCGCCGCCGCCGGCGCCGCCTCGTTATCCCAGCGAGCCAAGCGGTCGACGCCGTTCTCGAACCAGACGAATAGTCCGCATGTGAAGTTGGTCAAGACCGCTGCTAACTGGCTTGACCAGCTGAAGGTGGTCAAAGGGTTCCACGGAGACGTCTCGGCTGCCGAGTTTCTCGGTGTCAGCCAGACCCAGTTCTCCCGCTGGCGTACCGGCAAGGACCTCCTGGACAACTACCACGCCTGGCAGATCGCAGCAGCGTTGAATGTGAACCCGATGGTGGTGATCGGCAGCGTTGGTTTCCACCACTCTCGCGACACTGATCGCACCAGGTGGTTGGCCATGCTTTCAACGGTCCTTGATTCGGAGCTTCCTGCGGTACCTGCGCTGACGCCGTCGGCGCCAGCCCGGGCAACTGAGCAGGTGCAGCAACAGCAACAGCAACAGGCACCTGCGCCTAGCAGTACTGGCGCTGAGTCGACCGCCCAAGGCAGCAAATGGACAGACGAGGAAGATCAGCGGCTCGTTGCGAGCTACCGTGACGGCTCGGCGATCGACGTTCTGGCTACGGCTCACAGGCGCACTCCCAAGGCCATTTTGCTGCGACTGAGCAACACGCACCGCTTGATACCGGCTGAGCAGCTCGCAAGCTTGTGTGAGCTCTACGGGGTGAACCTGAACAGTCCTGGGAACGGGCGCAAGACCGAACAGAGAAAGGGCTCCCCGCGGCAGAGAAGGGGGAAGGCCAAGGAACATGCTCCAACGGTGTTCCTTTGAGTGATCTGGTGCCTGAGATCAGCTGCTGGCGCTAGGAGTACAAATGTACTCCTATCGTGCAGGTGGCACTTTGGCGACTCGACCAAATGTGCCACGCGGATCACCAGAAACTAACGATGGCACATTTCGAATGGCGCCAGCCCAGTGTTTACAGGTTGGAAATGGCGGTTCCGCAACAAACACTAGCGATGGCACATATCGGCGCCATCGGGACAACTAGCACAACAGAGGTGGCCATGAACAAACCCCAACTCCCAGAAGCACCACCCCGGCGAACGCTGCTGCAGCGGCTCTTCGGCGCTTGAATTGGGCAGAACTTGATTAAGGTCTGGGTGACAGAGACAGGTAGTTACGCCTTTGGCCAGGTGGTTACCGAGACGAAGGTGAAACTCGGTCGATACACGGTGCTGCAGTGGAAAACATACAGAACGCCTGATCTTGATCGAGAAGAATAGGGGCCAGCGCTATAGCCGGCCTTTGCTCGGCACTGGGGATCCCCCTCTTGTTCAGTGTGCCTTGCTGGTCTGGGCTTCGTTATCTGCGGGTGTTCCCCATATCGAGTTGACCAGTGAACGCGATGGCGCTGTCGGCCTCGCACCTACTCAATCCTGCTACTGACAGAAGTCAGCAACGGAGATCATTGATGCGCACACCCAACGAACAGGATTCACCCAAACTGATGGCCAGGTCGATCGAGCTGATCACCGACCGAGACGAGAAGTTCTCTGAAGTCGTTACCAGCATGGGCAGCTACGGCAACAAGTCCTTCCAGGAGGCCTTCAAAGCACAGTACCCCGAGGACTGGGCGACGATCGAGCGAAGCTACTCGTTGTCCGGGCTCCACTATGGCGAAGAGGGACGGTTTGTCGATGGGGAATGGACCTTGATTGCGATCGAGCCTTCACCATCTGCGCTGCTGGACGCGCAGTACTGCGACTACCTGCGGAACCCACCCTTTTAGCGATCGGTTGGCATGCACCGCACTTTGGTCCGGCACGCTGCCCGGCCGATTAACGCTACACCCACTCCGGCCATGTTTGGCCGGAGTTTTTTTGGCCCTTCTGAAGGTACGGCGACCTAGGTTGTCGCCCATGGGGCAAAAATTAAATTGTCGTATAGTTTAATTAATCGTTGATAAATGTTGTCCTATAGTTTAATTTCTGTATCCAGTAAGTAAGCAGGCCAGGGGCGCTCCAATCCACCTGGCGAGCGCCACACAACTCTTCTAGGACGGCTGCATGCTGATCAAAAAAATCCTCACTCACTTCCACTTCTGTTGCGGCTTGGGCGGTGGTGCCAAAGGCTTCAACGAGGCGAAGCCCATCGTCGGCAACATGCAGGCTGAATGGGAGTGCCTGGGCGGCGTCGACGTTGATCCGGCCGGCCTTGCCGACTTCAAGCGTTTGACCGGTGTGGAGGGCACGCAGTTGGATCTCTTCACCCGCGAGCAGTACATCAGGTTCCACGGCAAGGAACCGCCAGCCGGATGGAGGGAAGCAACCACAGAAGACATCCGCCGTGCAGCACAGAACCGCCGGCCCGATACCGTCTTCATCAGCTCCCCGTGCAAGGGCGCCAGCGGACTGCTGTCGGAGAAGATGAGTGCGACCCCCAAGTACCAGGCCTTGAACGAGCTCACCCTGCGTTGCATCTGGCTGATGGCGGAGACATGGCGCGACGATCCTGTGCCGATGCTGGTATTCGAGAACGTCCCGCGTCTGGCCAACCGCGGCCGGCACCTGCTGGACCAGATCGGCGCCCTGCTAAGCCACTATGGGTACGCTGTCGCCGAAACCACCCATGACTGCGGGGTGATCGGCGGCTTGGCTCAAAGCCGCAAGCGATTTCTGTTGGTAGCTCGCCATGTCGAGAAGGTCCCGCCGTTCCTGTACGAGCCTGAGAAGAAGAGCCTGCGCTCTGTAGGCGAAATCCTCAGCCGCATGCCTCTTGCCGGCGACATCGAGCGAGCCGGACCAATGCACCGAGTGCCAGCTCTGCAATGGAAAACCTGGGTCCGCCTGGCTTTGGTCGAGGCGGGGAAAGACTGGCGCAGCCTCAACAACCTGGCGATCCAAGATGGGTATCTGCGTGACCTGGTCATCGTCCCTGGATATCGAGCGGGATACATGGGGGTGCATGGCTGGAACGAAAGTATGGGCACGGTGGCTGGACGATCGAACCCAACAAACGGGGCGTTCTCGGTGGCTGACCCGCGAGCCCGGGCCGGCGCCCTGCAGTATCAGCAGTACGGTGTTCGCCGGTGGCAAGACACCAGCGGCGCCATCATTGGCGTCAAGAGCCCAGGGCAAGGCACATTCAGTGTCGCTGATCCCCGAGCGGCCAAGATGCGCACAAATGGCGAACCCTACCTGCCTGGCGGGCACTACGGCGTGGTGCCGTTGCAGGGCGCCGCGGGCGGTCAGCATGACGACGGCCGGTGGCACGTTGCCGATACCCAGCTTCCAGGCGCTGACGAGAAGCTCACCTGCATCATCGAATCCCTCGACGGTACCTGGCACCGGCCCTTCACGACCTTGGAGCTGGCGGCGATCCAGAGCCTTGTCGAGCCAGAGGAGCAACTGGAATTGGACGGGTTGAGCGACCAGGCCTGGCGCGAACGAATCGGCAACGCAGTTCCCCCGAAGGCAGCGAAAGCCATCGGTCATGTGATGGGCACTACGTTGCTGCTGGCCGCTCAAGGGGAGACTTTCATGCTGAGCAGCATGCCCATCTGGGTGCGGCCAGTCGCAGTAGGCCTGAGCGTATCTCAGCTGGCGGCACAATGATCATGGTCGGCCCACGGCTCCGGTGTAACCGCGGCCTAGGCGCCAGCTCAGCCGGTGCACAGCGTGCTGAAGACCCTTTAGAGACCGCCGATACAGTGCTGCCAATGATCGGCAAAACCGATGCCGGGTGCGCCTGGCGTCATCACTACGACGTGAAGATCACGTCATCACGATGAGATGTAGAAAAATGGATGACAGAAACAACGGCCTTCTGATCGAAGGCTTCGTGCAGGGTTCCTATGACCGCATGTTCGGTGCCGGCAAGTTGGAGGCTCGCCACAACCCGCTTACCAGCTGGTCTCAGGCAACCATCTCCAACAGTCAAAGCAACTTCCAGGACACGCACCGCGAGGTGAAGCGCACCTTCGAAGGCTTGCAGCACACGCTCTACAAGGAAGGCGGCAACGATGAGCTGCTGAACGAGCTTTCTGCTGTCGAGGAGCGTCTGACCAGCGCTACGACCGTCGACGAGCTGGGCACTGCGATCAGCGAGTCGCGGCCAGTGCTTGACCAGGTGTTTGGCCGGTAAGGCAGCCGCTTGAGGCCCTGGACAGCGTTCAGGGCTTCTCACTGATCAGTGCACGCATGAGCCACCTCACATGCTTGGGCGCTGTGTGGCCAACCCGGACAAGCCCGGTTACTTCATTCACGCAGATCCAGATCTATGCAGCGACTGCCTGGCGGCGGCGACCACTCTGCGCTTCGCTACTGGCCGCTACGCCGAGGGCATGTGGTCAATGGCGCGCTGACGCAGACCTACACGAAGAGATAACCAACCACTTCAGCCGCATCCGGCCACGGAGGGCGCCGCATGAATGGAGAAATCCATGAGCTACTTCTACAAGACCGAATCCCCAAAGCTGCCTGACACGGAAATCACCATGACCACAGCAATCGACCTGTTCGCCGGCCTCGGCGGATGGAGCACCGGCGCGCGCGCCGCAGGCGTCCAGGTTCTCTGGGCGGCAAATCACTGGCCGGTGGCCGTTGAATGGCACAGCGCCAACCACCCCGATACGCAGCACGTCTGCCAGGATCTGCACCAAGCGCGCTGGGAGCAGGTGCCAGCGCACGACATCCTGCTCGCCTCGCCCTGTTGCCAGGGCCACGCCAAGGCACGAGGTAAGAAGTCGGGCAACCCGGAACACGATGCATCGCGCTCGACGGCCTGGGCGCCGGTATCGGCTTTGGAGTTCCACCGGCCTCAGGCGGCAGTGATCGAGAACGTGCCGGAGTTCACCGACTGGGTGCTCTACCCGGCCTGGCTGCAAGCGGTACAGGCGCTGGGGTATCAGGCAGCGCCGCATATCGTCGACTGCGCCGACCTCGGAGTGCCGCAGCACCGCGTGCGCCTGTTCATGGTGCTGACGCGCAGCAAGGCGCCGCTCATGCTGCAACTGCCGAGCGAGCGGCATGTGCCGGCCGCCAGCTTCCTCGACTTCGACGCCGGGCGCTGGTCACAGATCGAGAAACCAGGCCGGGCTCAAGCCACCCTTGACCGGGTGAGAAATGGCCGCCAGCGGTTCGGCGACCGCTTCATCATGCCCTACTACAGCAAGGGCTCAGGCACCACCGGCCGGGACATCAACCGGCCGATCGGCACCATAACCACCCTGGACCGCTGGGCCCTAGTCGACGGTGACCGGATGCGGATGCTCAGCGCAAGCGAGGCCCTGGCTGCGATGTCGTTCCCGGCTGACACCCTGCGCCCAGACAATCACCGGCTGACCATGCACATGGCCGGCAACGCGGTACCGCCGCTGGCCGGCCAGCGCGTCATCGAGGCCTTGATGAAGGCCGCCTGACCGTAGGGCACACTTGTACTCCGCCCTACTGTAATCCCCTCAGGGTATGGGCGCCAGCTACAAGGGCACTCACACCTTCGGCTTGAACGTTGAGCGAGACGAGTCAACCGAGGACATCGAGATGCGCGCACGAGCTCGTGCCCGGCAGCAGGTCGCCGATGGCGGCTGCTGGCCAGTCTGGGTTGTTCAGGTAAGCAGTCTGCTGGTTACCCGCGATCATGCTCCCCTCCCGGGCGCTTAGACCGCCGGCGTCCGCACCACTGCACGCTATGCCCAGTCTCCGAGCTGGGTCGCGCCGATAGAAAGACAATCATCAATGACCTGCTGGCGCAGTTGCCGCCAGAGGTCGCACGCCTACAGGAGGCAAAGCATGACCATCACAAAGATCACCGAATGCCCGGAGTGCGGTGGCAAGTCGCTGACTTGGCAAACGCACAACAAGAACATCAGCGATGCTCAGCACGGGCGCCTGCGCGCCGGCGACATTCGCTGCGAGCTGGTTCTGGGCTGTGATGCATGCTCGGAAACCCTGGCCATCATGAGCGCCGACCAGGTAGCGGCATGGCTCACAGAACAAGGACAGGAACAGGCTGTTCAGCACCAGGGCAGTGATGCCATCCCAACGTCCGCCAGTGCTGGCGAGGTTGAAGAGTCGCTGCTGTGGCTTGACGACTTTGTTGCGCGCTGCAATGGAGATGACCGCGGCTCCTGTTCCGCTGTCGAGACTCTGCGAGCTGCACTGTCCGCCAAGGTGCAGGCCAAGAAGGTCAGCGCCGTTGCCTTGCGTGAGGCGATGGAGAACCTCGCGATCAGCGCTTCTGTGGCCGACCACCCACCCGTGTTCCTGCCAGCGTCGGTGCGCCAGCATCCGCTTGTGATGCTGGGCGGTGTGTGCGTGCGGGTTACCTACTCCGGACTCAAGTGGTACCACGAGCAGTTGGTCGATGACCGCTGGAATGCGCTGGCCGTGGATGAGTTTGAGGCGCTGCTGGTCGAGGCACTGGCCAAGGCATGAGCATGCCCGCTGATCACTGATCTCTCGCGGTACCGAGAGCCCAGTATTGCCCACTGGCCACTGGTGATGGTCTTCGGACCGAACTGGGGTCAGGTGGGTATGCAAAAATAGGCACATGTGCCTACTCGCATGCTAGGCACATGTGCCTATTTACGGATTCCTGATCACAGGCCACTCATCAAGATGGAGAGCCTCGAAATGGCTGCCACCCCGCGCAAACCTCGCAACAAACCGACTCAGCTGCAGACTGGCATTCTCCTCGCCGCTGCGGATCTCTCTCGCTACATCTACGACAGGGCCGATGCCGCTGCGCTGCTGAAGCGGCAGGGGCTAACTGATGCAAACTGCTCGGCCCTAGACGAAATGGACAAAGAGCAGCTGCGGATCCTGCGCGATGATTATGGGCTCGCCAGACTGCGCGGTTTGGATTGAGGACCGCCTCGTTCTGTCGTAGGTGCGACTGTGCACCACCAGCCACGACGTTCATCCAGAGCGGCGCAAGAGCAACGACTTCACAGCACCGATCACGGTAAGCGACAACGCCTGGATTGGCGCAGGGTGTGTGGTGCTGCCGGGTGTCAGCATTGGGCACAATAGCGTGGTTGCCGCCAACAGCGTGGTCACCGAGGATGTTGTGCCGAATGCGCTTTATGCGGGTTCGCCGGCACGCTTCAAGAAGTGGCTCGTTGTTCCTGAAGAAGCTTGAGAGGAGAGGGTTTCCCATGCTGGGATAGCCTTCCTGTGGGCGCCCAGTCGCGTCCTGATGGCTGAGCCAGGCAGTCGTCCCCCATGCCCTTTACTCACTTGCCCCTCGATCGCCCAGCTTTAAGCCATGCCGGGCGCTGCCCGCCGCCGTGGTTCCGCTGGTTTCGATGATTCAGCAGAAAAAGTTATCGTATAGGACAACTTATGGTTGCCATAAATTGTCCTATGGTTTAATCTTTTCTCCGTAGTCATCTACCAGGACAAATCAATGCGTACCTTCAAAGGGTCCATCAAGACTGACGTTCAGGGCTCCGATGTGGAGTTCGAGGTCGAAGACAACGCCACCCAGGATGAAGTCGAATACGAAGCCAAGCAGGCTGCCTTCGAGCACGTGGAGTGGAATTTCACGGAAGTGAAGGGCGCGTAAGGCGCTTCAGGCCCCACCCAGATAGAACAGGTGATAGTGATGGAACAGGTTTATCCGCGGGAGACGCTTGAGCACAAGCGTGCAGGTTTTGAGCAGGGCATCAAGAAGATCGCCGTCGAGCGCTTTGGCCACTCGGCCAATGACAACACCTTCTACATGCTGATCGAGCGCAACCGTAATGGTCGCTACGCCGTCGAGTGGGTGCGTGGGGCGTGGGAAGGCCTGCAGCTGGCTGAACAGCTTCAGGCCAGCTCGCTGGAGGCCGGTAAGGGCCCGATGGCGCTGCAGATCAATTTCCCGGCGGCCGAGCGTGCGAGCGTCAGCGATTCCAAGCTCTACAGCCATGCCGAAGTGCCGAGTATGGACCTGGCCGACGTGGATTACATTCTGCACCTCACCGTGCGGGCTGCCGACCCAGACCAAGAGCGTCTCCTTGCCGATACCTGCACTCGTGCCGTGACCTCCGCTCCCAAAGCGCTGGCTGCGATGCAGCAGGCCTACTCGAAGCTGGACAGCGTTGCCTTCGTGTCGGAGGAGGGTGACACCGACGAGGTTAAAAGCGCCCTGCTCGAAGCCATGGCCGCTCTCTCTGTTCAGTGAGTGAGCTCCTCTCTGCGCCCGGGCGTGAAGCATGACCAGGGCGTGGGTCGAGGCCTGATAATCAGCGCCAGCACACACAGGATCCAACATGGACCAGCAGCCGAATTGGCGAGTTACCTACCATGGCAACCAGGGTAATACCATCACCGTCGAGGTGATCGCATCCACCTACAGCGACGCCATCAGCAAGGCGTCCGCCAAGCTCCTCAACGTGTACTTCCAGTCTGCGGTACAGATCTAGGTCAGCTCCTGAAGCACGCATCCCCAGCCATAGAGCTGGGTCGATGCCGTGGAAGCGGCGCGGATTTCGCGTGCGCAGCAGGGGTAGGAAGATCATGCCGTTGACCTGGAACGTTGCTTATTACTCGGGGATGTCCAGCACTCAGGACCTGAGGGCTGCCGTTGATGAGGGCGTCCCAGTAGGTGTTGTTGCCACACTGCTCGACACCCTTAAACTCCTTCGGACGCTTCCACGTCATTTGGATGCAGGCGGCGCCGTGTTCATTGACTCGGGGGCCTTTTCTGCATTTCAGAAAGGCGAGCTCGTGAGCTGGGAGAAAGTGTTTTTCGCCTACGAATGCGTGCTGGGGCGGACGGACTACCCCGGGGCGCTGAGTATCGTGGCACCGGATGTCATCGGTGACCAGTCGGCAACCCTCGACTTGTGGGCTGTGCACGCAGAGCGAGTTCGCACGTGGATCACGGCCGGCGCTCGTGTGATCATTCCCCTGCAGTGTGGGGAGCTGTCTGCCGGTGAGATGCTGGCGCATGCAAAGCGGATATTTCAGACCGACCAGTTCTGCGCGGGCATCCCATCCAACCTAGCGGCAATGAGTGCTGAGGATTGTGCAACCCTGCACCATCACGACTTCCACCTGCTGGGACGTGTGGTGATCAACGCCGAGTTGGGCGATAAACTGCGTGCCCTGCTGGCCAACAATCCCGGTGCCATCTACACGGCAGATGCAAACTGGCTGCGCTCCCGCATCAAGCAAATCAGCCTGTCGGCTAAGGAATTGCGGCAAGCGCCGCCGGACAACCCGTTTGAGTCCTCGCGAACTCGTGCCGTACGGGCAATGTTGCGTTAGGATGCCTATCACCAAAAAAATTACCCCCTTCGCCAGGAGAGGCAGAATGGAAGTAAAATCGAATCTCTACCCTTGCTCTCACTGTGACCGCACGGGCACCTGCAATCGTGCCGTTGAAGGCGCATCCTGCGCTGCCTGCGTGAAGGCCAATGAGCTGAAAGGGGGCCATGTAGGATTACCTTGTGGGACCTGCGGGGGCATTGGTCATGCAGAGCCACTGACTGAACGGTTCAACAAACGCTTGCCACTGTTTATGGGCCTGGCGGTCGTGTTCATCCTACTGTTTGGTGTTTTCTTGGGCGCTGCTACTGAGAGCAAATACTTTACTGAATTACTCGCTTTTTCTGGCCCTTTGATAGGGGTGGTGTTGGCCTACTACTTCAGTGCTCGCAACTCGCGGCAGCCATGATGCGCGTCACGTTGCCAGCCTAATAACAGGCACTTTCACCGCCCAAGCGAAAAAACGTCTGAGACACGGACTCAACCCATGACACAGAACACCGGCAGCGCTCTTTGTTCGCACTGTGGTGCAGCTTATCGACTTTCATCCGACTTCAAGCGTGACATGCAGAGGCTTTGCAACGCATGGCTTAGCCGCCACGTGCGTGCTTGTGCGACCAGATCGCCGTCACAGCGCCGATCCTGGGCGCAGAAGTACGTTGGGAAGGATTTCACTGAGAGCAGCTTGACGGTCAACCTGGAGCATCCTGGTTTTAAAGAGGTCCAGCTCGGCCAAGCAGTTTTTGGGGGCGCTTCAGATCCCCTCAACCCATCTGGCCAGCCTGCCGGGCAGATTCGTTCTTCCTCCTATTGAAGGTGCGGGTTGTTAACCGCTCTGGCAGAGTGTTGCAGGGCGAACACCCATTCTGTCAGTGGCGATAGCAGCGCATCAGCTATCGCAGCCATTATGCCAGTGAAACCACCTGTCATTTCCATAGGAGCTGTGAAGTGAAGTCCGTCGATGTTGTGAGCAAGGCTTGGACAGATACATACGAAGAGATTGCTGCTAAGGCCCAGCTTGTGCGGGATGTGCTGGAGCAGCGCAACGTGAGGCTGCGGTCCGGCAGCGCACTTTCGCAACTGCTTAGCCAGGCCGACAAGCTGAGCCTAGCGTGGGCAGAGCAAGTGAAGCCAGATGACCGGGTGGTCTGGGAAGCGGCGTTCGTGAACCGTCTGGCTGATGCGGTCACCAACTTGCCTGAAGAGCCAGGAATTCAAGAGGCGCTCAAGCGTATGGCCGGCAGCGTCATGCAGCCGGATGATCGGAACACCTCCCAAGGGAAGGACGCTCTCTGGGAGCTGGTGCTGCTGTCCGACTTGAAGAGCCGAGGGTTAGCAGCCAAAGCTGCAGAACCCGATATCCTGGTTGACTTCGGCATGGGCGACTATCCGATCGCTTGTAAGAAGATCTGGTCTGAGAGCGGAGTTGAGAAGCGTGTTAGCCATGCAGCCAAGCAGCTGGCGCCGTTCAACAATGGCGGGGTCATCGCTCTCAATCTGGACGATTTGGTTCCTGTCGGGAAAGCTGTGAGCGTTCCTACCAAGGAGCTTGCAAAGGCTGTTCTGACCAAGTTCAACCTGGACTTCATTGAGCGTCATCGAGACGTGCTGCAAGACGCTGTCATGAGCGGCAAATGCGATGGCTTCTTCATCTCGACGACCGCCTTTGCTGTCCTGGCGGAGGAGGAGACATCGGCCTACCTCGCTACGCAAGGTTCTTTGTGGCACCTCGGAGATTCGTCGCCAGAGTCCTGCGAGCGCTTCCTTGCATTTGGTCACACGCAGGGCATGTAACCAGGAGCCTGCAGAACCACGAAGCGCCGGAAAATCCTGGGAGTGACAGTCAACACAGTGCTGTCGAGTAGCCTCGCTAAGGTCGAAAAGATGCGAGAGGATTGACAGCCGCTTCGAAAAATCAGACATTGCGATTTCTGAGGACGCAAGTCTGTTTCGTTGAGCGCGGTCAGTCCTCTTGGGATTGGTCGCGTTTTCCTACATTTTTGGGGTCTCCTTTTCTGCTCATTGGTCATGACTCTCATGACTGATCAGAATCTCAAGCAACCGGCTTGCCCGCCGACCCTCTCAGCATTTCCGGCATATCATCAAATCCCTTCCTCAACGCATGCTATCCGATCATTCTTCAGCTGTAGCTCTTATACTGATCTGTCCTCAGGCTGTGGTAACATCAGTTATACGTACGTGTTATGTATCAATTTGCTTGTGTCTGGGGGTGTGTATGGCAAGTGACGAAGCTCTAGGGTGTGATTACCAAGGCAGGCATTTCGGTGCGGCCTATCCCGATGCGCAGTGCGTCGACGGTTTTCTCTGGGATGAGGATAGCTGCGATGAGCCTGGAGGTGCTCTTCTCCATGGAGGCGACATTCCCTGCCCAAAATGTAATTCAGCTGCGCATGCCACGTACTACGGTACGGAAGAAGACTCAGCGTCGCCCTCGGCCCAGTCGACTGGCAACGGTCCTTACCAGCTACTCCCCAACAACCCCGAAGATTCGCCGGGCTGTGCACCTGCTCTGTCGTGAGCTTGATCAGCTACACAGGTTCGAACGTTCATACACTCACTGGAAAAAGCATGTCACCACTTCGAAAGATTGCTGTGCTCGGTTGTGTCGCTCTGTCGCTGGCAGGGTGCAATGACAAAAAGATCAATGTCACCATTCCGACTGGCTCGACCCTCTACGTCAAGCTGTATCACCTCGGTGATCCTGCGCTCGGCTCGGTTCTGCCAACCGAGTACCGGGCTGGAGGGTTTGGCAAAGTGGAATATGAAATGTCTCAGGTCCTGGCCGGAAATGAATGCGCCCTGGGCATTCCTCTGAAATGGAACAGCCGCCAGCTCAAGCATGAGACTTCTACCGCCACACTGTCCTGCGACGGAGCTGATCAGCGAGAGCTGAAGGGCTATGTGATCGGTGAAGACGGCAAACAAGGCCTGGCCGGTGTTACGTTGGGCAGCGTGGTCCCGTTTGTGGTCACCGAGACAGCAACGGTCAAATAGCCCCGGGGGAGAGCATCATGCAGCTGTCGAAATTGCGGCCACGGCTGTACCCAAACGGGCGGCTAGCCCTGGAGCTGCTCTACGAGGATGGTGAGCACTGGGGCGTGCTCACAACAAACCTCGTGGAGGCCGAGTTGGCGGTCGATGAGGTGTGTATCCACGCCTGGCAACTGCCCGATCAGGTCTTGGATCTGCACCTGGCATCCGGAAAGTTTGAAGACACTGGCAGGGTTGAACCTGCTGGTTTTGAAGACGCACCTGTGTGGCGGGTCATCTGCCCAGAGCTGCTGGCGCATGCCCAGCGAATGCGGGCTCATACGAGGTAAGCAACATGGATTACTCGCAACTGCTTGAGCGGAGCTTTCTTCAGATGGCTCACACGTCTGTAAGCCGCCTGGGATATCTCGCGGAGCACGTTTTCGGGTTCACTACGGATTCACCCAGTGCTGACGAGCTGTTCGCTGCCAAAGCTGTAGAGGTCTGCGCTGCGCTGGGCAATCGAACGATGCGGGAGTACGTTACTACCAAAGACGGGCACCTCTGGTTCTTGTTGATGTTCAACATGCCATTCTTCGCTGGGCGCCTCGATTGGGGCACCTCGATGACCGGATCCTGGTGGAGCGTTGAGCATGGAGAATTTTTGGAGCTGGATAGCTGCGGGCTCTGGACAGAAACCGGCCAGCTGTTAGAACCGATGCGCTTCACACTTGACCAGTGGAAGGAGTTCATCAACGCGGTCGTCGCTTTCGCTGCGCCCGAACTGGGGCCGGGCGCTGGGAAAGGCTTTGAGGAATTGCCGGCGTTATGAGGTCGGCTGAAGGCCGAAGGATTCTGCAATTCGGCCGATGATGGTCTTGAGGTCACCCCGAATCTTGAGCGCTTTGAAGTCGATCTCTTCGACCGCCAGGCGCTCAAGGAATAGCGCCATGTCTGCAGTAATGCTTGCGGGCAACTCAATCACCTCGCCAGTCAGCAGGCCCGCCAGGGCCAGGACATCGTTCCGATGCTTCCTGACGTTCTTCGAGTCAACTGCTTCACCGTTTGCCTTGCGCTGAGACAAGTCGAGCCAGGCCTTAGCTTTGAAGGGGATAAGACGATCAGCGCTGATGTATGTCAGCTCCTCGCTCTGATGGCGGCCGGAACGCAACAGGGTGTAATAGTCTTCATCGAGCAGGATAGCGCTCAAACTCGAAACCGACTCATCTGTGGGGATTGGGGTCAGCGTTGCGTTTTCCTCATGCTCAAGGCCATCCGGTGCACGAGAGAATAGTTCGATCATTACCGGGTAGGTTTCGTCGGCGGGATTCTGGAATCTGTAGAAGACCGGCCTGTCACCCCCTCTTTGTTTGATCTCATAGCCGCCGGCCTTTATGAACTCCCAGAACCTGTTAACAAAATGGGAGTCCAGAGCCTCAATCACGAGCACGATGTCTAGGTCTTTCGTGGCCCTGAAGCTCTCTCCCGCGTCTTCCATCGCCAGAGCAGAGGCAACGCCACCGATTAGGACGTAGCTATCGCGGAAATCGCGAAAGTGCCGGCCAAAAATATCTAAACCTTTCACGCTAACCAATGTACCTGCTCCTTGAGTTCATCCAACGCAATCTGAATGCGTTCGTCGGGGTTGTCTTCCAGGCTCAGAAACAGCGACGCTGTGTCTGCCATATACTGCGTTTCGGTGAGCGACGGATACCCCCAGATCTCCACCCACTCCTCGATCGAGTCCACCGACTCGACTACCTCAAACGCATCAAGCGCCAGCATGTCATTGAACACTTTCTTGCTCATCCCCCATACGGCCTGCTTAGGCTCCGCCAGCATCGTGTACTTGGCCAGGGCAGTTTCCCCCGCGATGAATACTCCCGGGGCCATGGGGATAGCATTTCGGGTAATACCAATTCTCTTTTTGACGGGGGACCGCAGGTGCTTCTTGGCCTTCTGGAACACCTCTGCAGGCGACCCGTTGAAGGCGTAGGTCTTCCAATGCAGCTCGCTTTTCGCAGGGCTAATCACCCCCAGCGATACCAGCTGATCCACTGCCTTCGAGAGGGTCACGCGACTGTAGCCCAGGTCCCCCAGCAAAGCGTTCGTAGTGAAGTAGGTTTCGTCGGGTATCCCGGAATATAGGCACGAGAGAAGCATGGCTTGGGCCGCGGGGAGGAGGGCGGCTACCTCGCTCTGCTCTCGCCGCTGACGGAAGCTTTCACGCAGGTCCAGCGCCATCTCAGGTATGAACATCTGGAAGCTGGGCTGGATGAAATTGACCTGGTGCATGATCAGGCTGCGGCGGTCTTGAGTCGACAAGGACCAGCAGACGTACACTACTACCTGGTTGGTGACGTTGCGCACCATCTCGATGTGCTTCTGCAGCTTCACGATGCCTGGGTACTCAATATCATCACGGGAGACCAGCAGCATCATGTTGAACGCCGAACTGTTCCCCATAGGTACGCTCAACTCGTAGGTCTTGTAGCTGTCCCGGATGGTATAGGGGACTCGGAGTGGCACCGGAGTCATCTGCGCTGCCACACCTAAAACGGACTCAATGTAGGCCTTAGCTTCGTCTTGTAAATTCGGCATGAGCCGGCCTCGTGTTAACTACTTTTTTTCACTGTAAACCACAGTGGTTTACAAGTCAAAAAAGTGGTTTACAATCCAATGTTTACTGGGGTTAAACGGAAATGTGCCATTTATAGTGGGTTAGAAAAAGCCCCAGCCAGAGTATGCGCTGTGCACTGCACAGTGTGAAGTGCACACAAGCAGTTCAAGCGCCGTCAGGTGGTCTGCTGACTTTTCCTACATCCATAACGGAACCGTCTGATCGACACCGTTGGATCAGAGGGGGAAGGTCAGGTTTTTCACCGAGGAAATGGAGCAAGGAAAATGGCTAGGCCAAACACCAGCGAACTGAAGCTACCTCTCAGCTTACACTTGGATCAGAGCACCCTGGATGCGATCATCCGCTTCAGGGCCGCACGTGCAGCACATTTGAAGTATGCGCACGACGATACAGCTGCCAGCGCAGAAATGTTTCTGGCGCTCCAGCAAGCTGAGGCCGACCTGGCCAGGGCGGTTGACGAGCTTCTGGTCAAGACTGCGGCTGAGACGGCAGAACCACACCCGCGACCGCAGAAAAATGTTGTCCTATAGGACAATATTTCAATTGAAAATAGTTGTTCTATAGTTTAATCTCTTCTCATTGACGTCTATCAATGAGGCCAGCAGGAAATGGATCGTTTTCAGCAGCAGGGCTTGCTTTTCGGGGATGAAACCCGTGACTCCACAAAAGCCGAGCTTGACCAGTTGATCGCCAGTGGTGCGCTGTTTGTGGCCAACCATTCGGGCGGTAAGGATTCGCAGGTGCAACTGATCCGTCTCCTGGAGCGCGTTCCGGCTAGCCAGCTGGTGGTTGTCCATGCATCGCTGGGCCCGATGGAGTGGCCGGGGGCGATGGAGCTGGCCCGTGATCAAGCCGCCGCTGCAGGCCTTCCTTTCATTGTTGCCACAGCCTCGAAGACGCTGCTGGAAATGGTAGAGCGTCGGTTCGAGATTCGCCCCGAGGTACCGAGCTGGCCATCTGCGTCTACTCGCCAATGCACGAGCGACTTGAAACGAGGACCCATCCAACGTGAGGTCAGGCGCTATGCAAAGGCCAATGGCTTCAAAACGATCGTCAACTGCCTTGGCCTGCGCGCTCAAGAGTCGCCAGGGCGAGCGAAGCGGGTAGTTTTCAGCCGGATGGGGATCAGCAACTCTGTGTTGACCTGGTTCGAGTGGTTGCCAGTACATGACATGCGCACGGATGAGGTCTTCGGTGCCATCGCTGCAGCGGGGCAGCGTCCTCATCACGCCTATGCCCTCGGTAATGATCGATTGAGCTGCATTTTCTGCGTGATGGCGTCCAAGCCTGACTTGCGTAACGGGCGTGTCCATCACCCTGAGCTTTTCGAGCAGTACGTCGCTCTTGAGCGGCGCACGGGCTACACGATGCACATGAATCGAATCCCACTTGTTGAGTTGGCGGCATGACCGCCCTCTGACTGCTTCCAGTGTAGAATCCACACACAGCTTGATAGGCCAAGGATCCACCGTGACTTCACCATTCTTCGTGACCATCGATTCCCAGAAAACGCTTGATATCGACGACGCGATATCGATCACCCAGAGCGGCGATCTGTACATCATATCAGTTGCCATCGCCGATCCTTCTGCGAAGGTTGGGGTCGGCTCTCATGACGATAAGTTGGCGTTTGAGCGGGCCGCCTCGATCTATGCCCGAGATCGTGCAGTGCAAACAATGCTGCCACGGCACATCGGCGCAGATCAAAGTAGCCTTGTCGCGGGGCAACCACGGCAAGCGATGGTTTTTACAATCACGCTCAATAGCTCGCTTGAGGTCGTCGGTTTTGAACCTAGCTGCCAGGTTATCACCGTCAACACCCGTCTCACATATGAGGCCATTCCGGAGATAGCCCGAAGCACTCAAAGCCCTTTGCGTGAAATGGTGGAGCTCCTCAGTAGGGTTTCGACGCTGCTGCTGCAGCGCCGCCGATCGAAAGGAGCGCTTGCCCTTTACGATATTCGCAAGCTCATGCTCTCGGATGAGGAGGGCAATCTTCGCCAATACGAGTCGTTGGATCAGATGGTCGGGCACATCATCGTGCAAGAATTCATGATTCTGACGAATTCACAAATAGCGCTCTTCATGGCTGAGAATGGGCTGCCCGCGGTATACCGTAACCACGCGAGTCGGGTATCTGCTCCGCATGCACTGGACCTGGCCAACACAGTCGAGCAGTGGTTGAAAGAGGGGCTTGTGACCGCATCCTCTGTGGGGGCGCAGTTAGGGGCTCTCATAGAGCGTGCAGTTTACGATGGCGTGGCGCGTGGGCATTACGGTCTTGGCCTAACGCTGTACCTCCATGGCACCTCTCCGCTTCGTCGGTATGCCGACTTGGTGAACATTCGCCAGATTCGGGCGTATCTCGACAATTGCCCGCTGCCATATTCGCAAGCAGATCTGCTTACAATCTCGGCTTCGATCAACAAAACGCTGCGAGAGCGATCCGAATCCACTGTCGACTACCACAAGGAGGTGCTGGCGCGGAAAGCTCAGCGCTTGGTGGCGAGTGGGAACCTGGCCAACATGGAGGACAACGTACTCAGCGCTGCCGTGAAGCTCGCGAAAGACGCCGGTCATTTGCCTGAAGCTGTAGCGGCTGAATTGATACGAAGACTCAACAACAACACGATTGCGGACGCCATCGTCGATCGACTTGCGATTCAAATCCCCAAGGAAGCAATCACCGAAGATCTTGGGGCGGCTTTCTCGAACTGGATGTGCCAGCACCCTCACAACGTAGTCAGGATCATCATGAACGGAATCCAGACTCAAGTTTTTGAGGGACTCGATGAAACGGTGCACGGTGTAAACGGAGGCTTTAAGTGTGTGGTTGCTGTCTCGGCAAGTGGGCGGCGTCTTCAGGGAGTTGGTGTGCACCGCGAGAAGCGTGTAGCAAAGCAGAAAGCCATGGTCGAGATTTTGTGTCGTCATCTGAGTTTGCCAACAAACAGCCTTAGCCCTGAGGCTCCGACGCAGACATCAAGCTCTCCAGCGACCCGCGCTACTGACTACAAAGGTGCGCTAATTGAGCTTTGCCGGAAGCAGGGATGGGCTGCTCCTCATTTGCATGTCGCGATGAGTGGACCGTCAAATGCTGCAAGCTTCACAGCCACCGCGACTGTACACCCGAAGGGTAGCGACGTCGAAAGTGCTACCTCACCAGAGTGTGCAACCAAGAAGGCCGCTGAAGCAGCTGCTTCGGCCATCCTATTGAAGCGACTGGCCAAGTCACGTGAGGCGACTTCCGTGAGCAGCTCAAACCCGGTCGTGCAGCTAAATGAGATGGCACAAAAAAACAGGCTGGCGGAGCCCAGTTACGTCTTCACCCAGCTGAGCATTGCTCCTCCGCAGTTCGAATGCGAGGCGCGAATCGTCGTAGATGGAAATGTGCTTTCGGCCAAGACAGTGGCTGGAGGTAAGAAGGTCGCGAAAGAGCTAGCTGCTGCCGAGATCCTTGGGCAAGTGAAAATAGCGAGCTGATTGAAGCGCCCAGTTGACCGCCGTGAGGGAGCTAAGCAAATGAGCACTGAACAGAAAGAACTGGAGGGGTTCGAGCTGACCTACAGTGTGCAGATCGACAGCAGCCAACTACTTGAGCTACTAGTTGACGAGATGGACACTGGGGACAGCGTTTGGCAAACCACGAATGCGAGCGGTCAGGTCCTGGAACGTTCCGAGCGTTACGCAGATCAGGCTCGGTGCCTGCGTGACGGTCTGAACAAAGTACTGAAATAGGAGCAAGCACCAGGTGTTGACAATACCAGGCATCGAACAGAACTAGTCTGGTTGTTGCGATTGCACTCTCAGATGTTGCTGTAGCCTGGAGGCAGCATGGGCATACGAATGGACGAACGATGAATCTGTACAAAATTGTTGAGCAGCAGGTGGCACGAGCCGAGCCCCTGATTGCTGGTTACCTTGGTTTGTATGCTGGCAGTATTGACCTTGCCGACCTCAACCCAGGCTCGATCAAGCAGGCAACCCCAGAGTTCAAACGTTGTGTGCAGCTGATCCAGGATCTCGCGGCCATGGCGGTGGTGACTCCGTCGACTGTACGCAAAATGGAGGCCGCCGTGGATGCGCTGGCTGGCATGGTCAGGGCACCCCAGATGATGGCGCCCACACGCGCCCTCTGGGCTATCGAGGATAGGATTCGTCGCACCCCGCTGGCGCTGGTTCGTCACCTGGCCGCAATTGCAGGCTCCGTGGCAGCGGGAATCTGGGGAACCATCGAAAAAAGCGCTGAAGCAGATGTGGGCGTAGCGATCGCCGCGGCCCTGGTGATGTTGTCCTTCGGCTGCAGCCTGAGCCATCTGCGAGACCCTGACCACATCGTGCCGAAAGGGCTTTTGGCGTTCCTAGGCGTTGGAGCGCTTGCGCTCGTGACGAAGGGCGTGCTGTTCACATTCTTGGTTTTTGCAGTCATCTCAGCGGGCTTCTTCATCCGAGACATCGCGCTGTGGTGCCGCCGGCTGAAGCCGGGCACTGCAGCTTCGCTCAACCGTGACAATGATGTGCTGTTCGGCGATAACGGCAACATCTACACAGTCGAGGAGCTGTACGACCTTACCGGCGGTCCCGGGCCTGCGCAAAGCACCTACGGCCTTGCCAAAGACGATGATTGATCGATGACTTATGGTTTTCAGGTGGCTGCGCAGATGCGACTACGAGAGGGTGCGGCTGCTATTTGAGAGGTGGTGCTGCTGCTCGGCTCGACTCAGCTGGGGAGTCGAGTCCGAGCAGCATATGAGGAGACTACTTGCCTTCGCCATTTGCCCGGGCGAACTGTGCAATGTCCAGTGGCGATCCCTCAGCGAACCCGGCCGGCTGAGTACACCAATCTACGACCCAGTCCTGGACATGCCGACGGGTGAGGGGGCCGTATGCTCGCTTGACGTCGTTTAGGCTGATGAGCCCACAGATGGGGTTGATGATCCAAAATCCAATGTGCTTGGCGCAGAGGAAATATGCTGCGGCGTAAAAAATGGCTGAAGCGAGGTTCCCGTACAGCTCCCGGATCTGAAGCATTGGGTAGTAGAACGCAGCAACCGTGAACAGTGCGCAGATCATCACGAGCGCCCACTGATTCCACATTTTTAATGCGACAAAACCGGTAAGCCACCACTGCCGCCGCTTGTTCAAGTCACCCCATTTCATTTCTGTTTGGTGTCCTTTCGTCTGTGGCCTTGTGGCCTGGGCGTCGGATGATATCAATACTGGTTAATTATCTGTACGCGTTGTGTGTTACTTTTCATTCCGGCAAGCGAGCCATGTCCGGGAGATCCTTGGTGAGTTCAGAAAAAAACACCCGCAAGCGTGCGGTTTTCTGGGGCGTAGCGTTGCTCGCTCTGATCGGAGGACCGCTGGCCTACAACGGCCTGGGGTTGAGCAAGCTGAGAACTGGTTTTTCCTCTGCGACACCTGATGAAATTCAGGCGGTGGCCCGTGATTCGAGATGTGCGACTCGGCTCCTGGTGAATGCCAACCGAAGTGCGCAGGACATTCGGGTTAGAGATCTGGAGTGGGTGAAGGAGCGCTGCGCGCTAGTCGAGCGTCAGGCCGAAGCTTTCGAGGGGACTGCACCATGATTTCGTCAGGCCAGCAGCCCGCCAAACAACAAATTCGGCGCAACTACGTGGTTGGCGCCATCTGCATCGCAGCTTTTTCGGCGAGCTCATTCGCATACACGTTGCCCGGGCTTACCGCTAAGGCGGCATCGCTTGTGGTCGGGTACTGGGCGGCACTGCCGTTTGTGCACCTGGCCACAGGGCATGGGTTCGGATTCAAGAAGAAGCGGACAGGAGCCACAGGCTGCTCTGGCGTTGATGTCCAGCGGTGTGATGCTGGAAGTGCAGTTGAGCAGTTCTCCCAAGCGCAAATTGAGGTTGCACCAGGCGTTGATGCGGTTTCTGCCTCGCGCACTCCCTCCAGTCCAAGCAATTAGTGCAGGTTGAGTCGATATGAAAAGAAAATACAAGAACGGTAATTCTGGCTGGAAGACAAACTGGCTCGGCGTTTGTGAGCGCCCTCGGTTCTTCACCCTTGTCACGCTCAAAGCCCTGGTAATGTTTGTTGTCCTAACTGTTTTGAGTTTATTGCGCTCTGCAGTGGTTTTATTAGTTATTGCCTTGATTGTTTCAATGGTCGGCAAGATGTTTGCATCTACTGAGGCCTTTGATGTGCGAAGGCTTGCTGTCTTGGATGGGGCGCCAGACTATTTTACTCTGATAGTCTTGATTTTGGTTTGGCACGGGATGGTGTGCGATGTATTTGCAGCGCTGCGAAAATGGCGGCAAAAGCGAATTCGGAGCCGGAACGAAATTAAAATGAGCTGATACCTGCAGCTGTGGTTAAGGAATGAGATTATATGATATTCAGAACATGGAAAGATTTAGATTATCGGGTAAGAGATACTCTGGTCATTGCTCCAGCTTTGTTGTTGGCCCTGGGGGCAGTTACAGGGGGGGTCTTCTATTTTGCTCCAGAGACCGTTACTCGGCCTGCCGGGGAGGTTAAATCACTGCTGCTGCACCATTCTTCTTTCTCGACCATTACGACCTTGGAAACTACTGAGGGTTGGTACCAGCTTGAAGGGGCAGTGTCCGGAGCTAGGGGCGACATCGTGAGTATTCAGACAACTGCCGGTTATCAGAAAGCGTGCCTTAAGTCCAAGGACAGTAAAGCTTGCTACGATTTTCGTTGACGCAAGGGTGAACGTCTGTGGTGGCACATGAATAGGAGCTCCATAATGCCAGAACAAAATACAACCCAAAGTGATAAAGGCTCCTTTGTCGGCGAGTGGGGTGGGGTAATCTTGGTTGTTTTAATGGTCAGTGCGATTCTGATTCTCAGTGTGCTCGCTTCTAAGGCCGGTTACGACAAGCCGTTCTCAAATAAGTTTGTCGCGCCCCTCGATAAACGCCTTTGAGGGAGTATCCCAGAATTGTTATTTAGAGTAGTGCTGGCAGCCTTCAAATACGAAGGGCCCTTTGCCTCTCTCTCTGGGGTGTGGCGCCCTAGGATGCGAAATCGGTAGTGAGTCTTGTGTGGTATTCAGTCAGAATTCAGCGGCATTTGCCGGGTGAGGAAGCTCGGCCCCCTACGAGAGCAGTACCAGGAGCTGAGACACTTGAACACCCAGGAGCAACTGCGTTACTACGAGGCTGCGATCATCGCTGCACCGCGGCGTGTATTGGCTGGCGATGACGACTGGAAAAAGGACATCACACGTGACGCTGGGGTTTACGTGATATGGCAGGAGAAAATTCCAATCTACGTCGGCGAAACCTCGGCACTTCGCGCCAGGATGGGTGATCTCACAGTCTTTGAGCACCATACCTTTGCGCGCAGAACCTGCGATTTGTTCGGACTTGGCGCTAGGGACAGAAAGGGCCTGATCAGCGTATATTCAAGCAACTACGAACTGTCCTTCTGCGCGGTCCCGTTTGGGCGCAAGGAGGTCGAGGAATACTTGATTTTGCGCTGGCGCTCAAGCCTGTCGAACAAAGTCGCAGCACGGCTGCTGTCGGGCCACCAATACAACTGGGTTGTGCCTGCTGCACCAGTCTTCGATACCGGTGCCGGCAGTGCTTCGGACATCCAGGGGCTGCCGGGCAACCGGGCGAAGGAACCCGATGTCGTAGCGGTCGCAGAGCTTTAGATCCTCCCTTGTTCTGTATTTCAGTCGGTCTAGAATGTCTTCATGATTTCACTGAAAATATAGGATATTCAGTAGCTTACAGGTCGTGTCCTTGACCTTATATGCCGTTTGACATTCGGTAAATCTTTCAGGATTATAGTTACGTGTTACGGTCTTGCGATCGTAATCCGCGACTGCGCATCAGCTCAGGCGGAGTCTTGGCCCCATCTGGAGAGTTTGAATGTCGATCCCAAAACCGAGTGCCGAAACTTCCGGCCAGGCCGGCGATGATGCTGGCTTGGAGGCGGCGCTGCAGGAATTCCGCGATAAGATCCAGGCCGCTACTGGTCGATCAGTGCTCCCGCTTGAGTTGGCGGCATTCCGCGCCCAGGTCGCTACTTGCATCGCTCACCGGCAGCCGCGGCTCGTGCAGTTTGGCCTTTGCGACTTTCAAACCCGCACCGGGCGGGCAACGTTGATCCAAGTGACGTTCTGATCCGGCCGGCCACCCAGCGCGTGGTAGTTGCGTTCTAGGCCCCCAAACAACGAACATCGTGACCAAACCCCAGCTGTCAGCGCAGGTCAGGACCACCTATGGGTACTGATTGCAGCTGGCAGCCCGATCCACACCAGCATTTCGACGAGTAAGGCCTGAGGCTTGAACGACCATATCCATCTAGCGGCTGAATACGATCAGACCCCCAGTCGGGAGCTGCCGCATTCTGTTGAAGCCGAGCAGGCCATTCTAGGCGGATTGCTGAACGAGCCACGTGCCTGGGTGCGTGTCTCGGACCTGGTGGTCGAATCTGATTTCTTCCGCGCAGACCACAGGCTCATTTTCAAGGCTATTGCCAGGCTGCTTGAAGAGGGGCGGGCGCTTGATGTCGTCACGGCACAGGAGGCTTTGGAACGTGCAGGTGAGCTCTCGAATGCAGGTGGCTTGGCCTATCTGAAAGAGCTTTCCGATAACACCCCGTCCGTCGCCAACATCGCGTCCTTTGCTCGCGTAGTCAGCGAGCGCTCGCAGTTCCGGAAGATCATTGGTGTGTGCGAGGAGATCGAGCAGAGCGCCAACTCCCCAGCCGGCCGCTCCGTGGAAGATCTGGTGCATGATGCCGAAGCGAAAATGCTGTCTGTGGCCGGTCAACGGCCGAAGGAGGGCGGTCCGGTTGGCATCGAAACCCTGCTCAGAAAGGCCGTCGATAAGATCGAAACCGCCCATGAGTCAGGGCTTGCGTCCCTGGGCCTATCGACAGGTTTCGTCGACCTCGATAGCAAACTGAGCCTGTTGCGTCCTGCTGACCTGGTCATCGTGGCTGGCCGGCCATCCATGGGCAAAACCACTTTTGCCATGAACATTGTGGAAGAGGCCGTTCTGCGGTCGGATAAAGTGGTCGTGGTCTACTCCATGGAGATGCCAGGCGATGCACTGCTAACGCGCATGCTCTCCTCGATGGGTAGCATTGACCAGTCGCGAGTCCGATCCGGGAAGCTGTTGAATGAGGACTGGACCAAGCTGACCAAGGCTGCCAACGCGCTCAACAAAAACGATCGCTTCTTCATTGACGACACTCCGGCGCTGAGCCCATCGGAGATGCGTAGCCGCACGCGGAGACTTCGACGTGTGCACGGCGAGATAGGACTGATCATGGTGGACTACCTGCAGCTGATGCAGATCCCCGGATACGGCGGTCTCAACCGGACCAACGAGATTTCGGCCATCTCCAGGTCACTCAAGGCTTTGGCCAAGGAATTTGATTGCCCCGTGATTGCACTCTCGCAGCTCAATCGCTCGGTGGAACAGCGCAAGGACAAGCGCCCGGTGAACTCCGATCTGCGCGAGTCCGGCGCCATCGAGCAAGACGCTGATGTGATCATGTTCGTGTACCGGGATGAGGTGTACAACCCCGACTCCCGGTTTGCTGGCACCGCCGAGATCATAATCGGCAAGCAGCGAGAAGGACCCACCGGTTTCGTCCGGCTTGGCTTCGAGGGGCGATACACACGCTTTGTTAATTTGGAGCCGGGTACCCACGACTTCACCGATCAAGAAATGGGGGTTGAGAGAATTGACCCCAACCCGCGACTTGGCCGTATGCCTGTCCAGAAGCTCGTAGAAGGGGCTGCGAAGAAGGTTGAGGGCAAGGGCAGGGGGCGGCGCCGAAAGGGCGTAAGAAAGCCCCCGTGAAGCCTCCTGTTACCTCGCCACTCGATAGCGCCCCCAACTTACGGAGTCAGATGCCCACATGAACGACGATTACGCTCCAGAGCAGCTCGACCTACAGACATCCTCGCTGAAGGTGCCACCGCACTCGATCGAGGCAGAGCAGTCCGTGCTCGGTGGTCTCATGCTCGATAACAACGCCTGGGAGCGCGTGCTCGATCAGGTCTCCGACGGCGATTTCTACCGGCATGATCACCGGCTGATTTTCCGCGCCATCGCTAAGCTGGCGGACCTGAACGAACCTTTCGACATCGTGACGCTGCACGAGCGTCTGGACAAGGAAGGCCTAAGCAGCCAGGTCGGCGGGCTGGCCTATCTGGCGGAGCTGGCAAAGAACACCCCATCCGTTGCCAACATCAAGGCCTACGCTGCGATCATCCGGGAGCGGGCGACCCTGCGCCAGCTGATCAGTATTAGCACCGACATCGCGGACAGTGCCTTCAACCCAGAAGGCAGGAACGCTGCGGAGATCCTCGACGAGGCCGAACGGCAGATTTTCCAGATCGCTGAAGCCCGGCCGAAAACCGGCGGCCCGGTGGGTGTCAAAGACCTGCTGACCATGGCCATTGACCGCATCGACACGTTATTCAATTCCGACAGCGACATTACCGGTGTGTCGACGGGCTTCACTGACCTTGATGAGAAGACCAGCGGCCTCCAGCCGGCCGATCTGATCATCGTGGCCGGCCGGCCATCGATGGGCAAGACCACCTTTGCCATGAACCTGGTGGAGAACGCGGTGCTTCGGTCCGAGAAGGCGGTGCTGGTGTTCTCGCTCGAAATGCCAGGTGAGTCGCTGATCATGCGTATGCTGTCGTCGCTCGGCCGCATCGACCAGACCAAGGTGCGATCCGGCCAGCTGGATGATGATGACTGGCCGCGGCTAACATCAGCGGTGAATCTGCTAAACAACCGCAAACTGTTCATCGACGACACCGCCGGCATCAGCCCCTCGGAAATGCGGGCACGCACACGCCGCCTGGCCCGTGAGCACGGCGAGATTGGCATGATCATGGTCGACTACCTGCAGCTGATGCAAATCCCGGGCTCTGCCGGCGACAACCGGACCAATGAAATCTCCGAGATCTCTCGTTCCCTCAAGGCCCTGGCCAAGGAATTCAACTGCCCTGTCATCGCCCTGTCGCAGCTGAACCGCTCCCTGGAGCAGCGCCCGAACAAACGCCCGGTGAACTCCGACTTGCGTGAATCCGGTGCGATCGAGCAGGACGCTGACGTCATCATGTTCGTGTACCGGGATGAGGTTTATCACCCCGAGACCGAGCACAAGGGTGTGGCGGAGATCATCATCGGCAAGCAACGTAACGGCCCGATCGGCTTTGTGCGGCTGGCGTTCATCGGCAAGTACACTCGCTTCGAGAACTTGGCGCCGGGCATGTACAACTTCGACGATGATGAGTGATGACTCCCTGATCGGTTAGTGTCGGCCGCTATCTCCCAGGCCCCGCCCTATGGTCGCGATGATCGCAGTAAGTTGGCAGGGCGGCGGATCATCATGCCCCACTGCTTTCATGCTCAATGTTGAGCATCTCCTGGATACGAAGCCTACATCCTCCTGGAGATGCCACATGCACAACCTGAACGTATCTGAACTGACCTGGCCCCAACAGGTAGCTCTCGACGACTACGTCATCTACACGCAGCGCCTTTCTTGCCAAGCTGTCGCCGCTGAGCAGTGGTTGGAACGGAAGCGAAAAGACTTTATCGCGCACATCATGCACATCAACGAGCAGGCCAGTTACACCGCCTTCCTTGCCCGCCTGATCAAAGAAACTCCCTCGCCCGCCGCCCGCCGAGCTGAACTGGAATCACGCCAATGAAGCCTCGGCTGCAGGTCCTGGTCTTGATCAAAGGAAAACCCCGGCTGACTGATGTCCAGGGTCTTTTCCGCTTAGCCATCACCGCACGCAGCTCTGACGAGTACCCCTGTTGCGTGGTCAGCTTTCAGTAAACGCTTCACCCACCCCGGCCAAGGCTGGGGTTTTCTATTGTATGGCGATATCCTCTGGTTCCTCGGATTGGAGCTTGGGCTGGCAGTCCGCTAATTGCGCGAGGAGCGGCTATTGTGTGAAAACGCAACCCACTCCGTACGCGATGCGATTTCATCTGAGCCATCATCATTTACCAGTATTATGCGTACGTGTTACGATTCATTTGCGAGAATCTCGCACAACATTCTGCGCGCTTGCTGATACCGAGTGACTGATCAACTTGGCATCACGCAAATGCATAAGAAAAATGTTGAATCGCCAGCCCGCCAAGCGGGCTTTCACGGTAGGGGGCGGGGGTTTCGCGACCCCGACCATCACCGGAAAGGAACTGTGCCGATGAGTACCCTGTACGACTATTCCGAAGCGGACCTGGACACCGAAATCTCGGTGAAGCTGACCCTGCGCGACTTGCTAATTTTGAGCTGGGGGCATGAGAGCGTTTCCTTCGTGCCTGGGGAAGCGTCCGACAAAGAATTCAAAGCTGCTGAACTGAAGATCGACACTGCCCTTGACCAGCTTCGTGTACAGATCTCCCGGGCAGAGCAGCCAAAGCTCATGTTTGATGAGGGGCTGAGGGCGCAGCAACTCAGTGCTGATGCCATCCAAACCGTTTTGGAAACGAACACCAGGAACTGATCACGTAAATCGGCGACCTGCGAGAACTCGCAGCCTGTTTGGAAAGTCTGGAACAGCTAGGAAAACCGTATGCCTTGGTTACAAGCGAAGGACGTCACCACCGATCCAGTTGAAGGCGAAGTCAGCAGCGCTGTAGCAGCCTACAAAATGGCCTTGGTGATGACCCATCATCGAAATTGGACACATCGCTTCGCTTGCTGGGCACGGGATCAGAAAGCGCTTCAGCGTGAAGCAGTTTTAAAAGGCGCGAAGCTACGTGCTCAAGAAGTGCTTGGCAAGTCTCCAGCGCATCGCGCAGTGCTGGAGAAAATCGTCAAATCGCAGCCGAGTGATATTGCCGAAAAGGACAATCTGCTTTCGCTTTTGTCCAGCACCTTGGAAACATAGGAATTCGCACCAGGTACACAATATGCCCCGGCCCTCAAAAGCTGGGGCCGCGGACGTAGAAATAGGGCATTTCGGCCTATGGAACCAATCAGGGAAACGATATGGCAATTTTGAACGATGCATTACGGGAGCAAGTCGAGGCGCTGGGCTGGAAGGTGCCAAAGGGCGTGGAAATGCGTTTGCACGTTGTGCCTGTCGGGCAACTGCCGGGCCAGCGTGCATCGATCACCGTCATTGCCGAGAAAGGCGCTGTTCCTGATTTGAGTTTTCTCCAAGAACCGGGATTCTCGATCATGGCGAATGACGCGGCTGTGGCCGCTATCCAGTTCGCCCTGCACGATGACGATGGCATGCAGTTCCTGCGGCTTTGGAACCAGGGCGATTTCGATGTGATTCGCCGCGAGTGGCCCGAGGCTCCCGAGGAAGTTTTCATCGGTGCCGATCCGTTGCACAAACCGTCGAAGTAAGCAGGAAAACGCCATGAACCTACGAGTGATAAAGGGCGGCAAGCAGCCGGGGCAAGCTCCGGATACAGCCAAGCGCCGCAAGCAGTTGGGCCGTATTCGAGCCTGCTCGCGTTTCTTCTTTGAACGCCCTTCGATCGGCCCACGCATGGCACTTGCGTTGGCGGCTGGAATGGTATCTGGAGGCCTCACCATATGGGCCATAGGTTCCGGTTGGCCGTCAGCGTTGGTGACGTGTGCAACATTTGCAGCAGTGCTTTGCTACGGGCGTGCAGCAACAACGTGGGGAGCCAGGATGGATACCTATTTGGCTGAGTACGACCCTCTAGACAAAGAAGCTTACAGGCGGTTGCAGGCTGCTACCGAGGTGGAAGGATTATCCCCGTGGTCGCTGGATGAGTGGCTAAGCCGCGAATACGATGCCCTCGATATTGCTGATGGTATTCAACCCGCATCCGCTCGCCGGGGGCGGTTCCTGCGAAAAAAGGTTTAGAAAATCGCTCAGCTGCACCCCAAGCCCCGGGCTGATAAACCGGGGGTGAGGCCGTAAAGGCAGGTGTGATTTCCGCGCCCGCGTAACCGTAAAGGACCTGTATGAGTAGAGCAATGGATTCAAGCCGTCCAGTGACGAGAAATCGCGTTCTTTCGTTTTTCGGTGCGGCCGTGATCTGGTTCATCCTAATAGCGCTTGACAGCAGATCTGAGTACATCAGCGCTCTCCTATTCTATGTCTTGGCGTCATACATGGCCCGCAGCATTTCGGGAATCAGCCCCACAAGCGCTGTGTGTGACACTGACGCAGAAATTCGGGCCAAGCTAGATGCGAACAACCAGCGTAGCAAGCTGGGTTAAGTAGGAGCGTCGGCCTATGAATATGTTATGCCCAGGAAATGGAGGCGAATGAAGCGAAGTTACATTTTACTTTTGTTCGCGTGTTTCACCGAATTATCTATTTGCTTTCACGATGACCGCATTTGGGCAGAGGGAAATCCCCTCTATATGTCGTGGCAACGGTTAGCTTCATGTCATTTATAACAGGCTTGGCCTTTTGGGGCGTCGAACACTCCCGTGGAGCGTAGTCCTGACTGTTCGAGCAAACGCACTAGTTGCATCTAAGCCCCGCCTTATCCGTGGGGCCGTAGCCGTAGGAGAGCGGCAACTTTGTCCGCTATCGAGCAGGAGAACGAGTCCATGACCGAGAAGACTTACCGCATTTTTCATAACTACGACCGGGGCGACCAGTCGGAGTACTTGGCTTCATCGATTGACCCAACACGGGCAGCGATCTACTGTCAGTTTCTGGCTGAGGACCAGCTGGACGAATCGGCTTCGGTACGGAACAGTGGTATTGCAAAAGCCTTGGTGCAATTTTACGGCTGTACTCCCGTCGAGAAGACGCTTTCAGCGATCGACATTGATCTGTATTTCGCGAGGGAAGGTCTGTGCGGCGACTACGAGCAGCTGATGGCCGACCAGTCGTTGAAACGTGAAGGCATCATTGATGTGATCCGACCTTATACGGACTGGGTCGATAAAAATCAAAAAAGCGTTGCGGTCGCTGCCGACATCAAAGACTTGCAAAGCTTGTCTCCAGCGACGGCAGAAGCAATCATCTCTAATTGTCGCGTACACGTCGAGCTTGTACCCAAGAATGAACAGCAGCTGGAAGCTGATCGACTCAAGCAGAATCGGGCGTAATTTCCACTCGGGGGTGTAAGATAGGCAGATTTCACCCTTGTTAAACCTATCAGTGAGGTAGCAGGATGCGAGCGTTAGAAGAGATCGTTACAGAGTTCTTTCAAAACTGGGACCAAAAACACATCAGCGAACCAGCTCTTGGAGGTTTGCGAGAGCTGGCGAAAGATGGTCGCTTTGATGAAATGACGGTCCTGCTGCAGGCCTGCGTTGAGCTGCACGGGCGCGGTGCCATGGCCTTTGTTTTGAAACATGTGCCAGGGGTCCTGCTCAATAATTACGTTTATCGGCAGGTCGAAGCGTCTGCTTCGATTGTTGACGACTATTGGCGCGACGAGGCTGTTGGCACCACAATCAGAGACGCTGCGCTTAATTCCGGTCAATTATCTGTGGTCGTTTCGAAGATCCTCAGTGACCTTCGAGAAATCGCCGGGACGACCTGCTGACCATAGAAACCCGCTGCTCCCGACCTTGGGCGGTCGTTGGCAGGGCAAGCAGTGTACAAAGGCGCATTTTTCTCGCCTCAACATTGGACCGCTACAGGAGGCATGCTATGACATTACCGCCGAAAGCAGATTCTTCGGAGCGCTCGCCAACAGCCGACGAGGCGGCGGGTATGGCATGGTGGAACTGCATGCCCGACGGCGAACGTAGCCAATGGCTTGCTGCTTCTGGTACCGGATCAGTGGCAGACGCTTGGGCGGCGCGAAAGGCTGCCCGGGCGCAGGAGTCCGCCGACGCAGCGGTCTACCACAACCATCTGTACTGGTTCGATGAGCTCGCCAGAAGGCGCGAGGCAGCTGACGCTGCGCCTGATAATGTGGACGCCACCGCAGCGCTGCAGAGTGTTGAAGAACTGCTGAGGTTGGAGGAGTCGGAGCGCCACATGCCGCTGCGTGCCTGGTACATCGGCGATGAGTACGTGGTCGTCGCTCGTTCGGTTGAGCAGGCGTTGGCCGTGGTCGAGGCCGAAGGGGGCGAGTTCCCAGGCGGGTGGGCCGATCCCCGGCTGGTGAAAGAACACATTCCCGACCCTGCGAGCTCGCGGCGCACAAGTTTTGAGGATGCGCCGGACGTCAAATTGACGTTCGCTGAAATGCTTCCGCGATTTCGGTTCCCCAGGGTTATTTGGGTGAACCCATTTGGCAACGAATGGACCTATCCCGAGGACGATGAATGAGCGGTACCGCACACGGAAAAAGCCACCAACCGCATCACAGGGTTGGGCGTGGCCGTCGAGACATTAAGGTGACGTATGAAGTTGGATCGCATCACAGGAAATACTGAGAACTTCGGGCATCACCTGCAAGGGTTCTGCACCAATCCGGCTTGTGAATCCGGTGCGCTTGGTCGGCAAGTAGCTGAGCAGCCACAAGGCTGCCATCAGCTGCCTGACGATGTGTACCTGTATGAGTGCTGCCTTTGTAGGCATCGCTTCGAGGTTCAAGAACAATCATCAGCGCGAGCAGAAGTAGCCCCTGTGATTTCACCTGGTCTTTCGAGCATTACCGTGCCATGTCCATGGTGTGGTCACCGCAACGAATACAAAGCAGAGTTGTGGCCGTTGGTGAATAGCGACGGCTTATTTGCTATTTCACCCATCACAGCCTTTGGGGTGTATTGCAACGAGTGCCATGCTGCCTACACGCTTCGTCCGAAAGCTGAATAGCTACGGGAAATGCCATGTTGAATGTCGTAACCGAACAGCGCCCAGGTGAGCCGGACGTACTTTCTGCAGTGAAGTACGAGGCTTTTGAAATCCGTTCTCTCGCCGGAGATGTGCTCAAAGCTTTTGCTGCACCTGCAGCGGGCTGGACGCACCAGCAGCTGATGACTGTTGCGTACGAGCATGAGCCAATCACCCGCGACGGCGCCGATGGCTACCTCGGTGGCGAGTGGATCGGCAGTAGCGAAATTTGACCAGAAAGTCGCTCCATTGCACCGGCATCCAGTAACGGACACCCCGTAATTTGACTAAGGAACGTTATGCTTGATTCACCTTTCTCTTGCAGCAATTCAATAGTTTGGTTCTGTGGAATTGCGATTTTTATTTTTGTTCTCCAGTTCGTTAGGCCGAAAGCTTGGGCAAAACCTTTCGCAATAGTGGGGCTTTGCCTGATGATGGTGGATTTTGCGGCGTTTGGGCAGATACCTTTGCGATATGCCTTCGCTGATAAACTCGAACACTGCCGGCCTTATGGTCTCTGAGGCGCGTTTCACGGAGCGAAAGCATGGCTACAGAAACGAATGCTAGCGAGCGGATCAGCCGGGCTGAAAAGCACGTCAATGAGCAGTTGAGCTACGGCGGAATTTTTCCTGACACCGGGCCTTTCGGCGGCACGCTTGAGTATCGCTATCTGGATGGGGATTTGGCAGACGAAATTGGCCAGATGCGGCGCCTTGCTGATGCGTTCAGCCAGCTCGCTGATGCACTGGAGTCGGACTCCAGGTTGAGTTCATAGAATTCCTTACTATCGGACTGGGGCTGACAAGTCTGTCTGCACCGTCAGCCCGCTCCGTCACGGTTTCTTGCAGTCGCGTGTCTTTCCGATCTAAGCACATCCATTCCTCTCCTTGCGGCCAAACTGCCAACCCTTTAGGCTCAGTACCCGCCCGCAGTCTGCGCGCTGCGAGCATGTGATCACCAAGAAAATAATCAGTTTTATGCTAGGGATTCTGGGGTATGAGGCGGCAAAAAGCAGATCCGCGCAATGCGCACATGGCTAGCTACGAGCAGTTTGCCTGGCAGGATGCACTGGCGTTGGCAACTTGGTTGAAGAGTGCCTTCGACCTGGTGCAGGTAAAAGAGGCCTTCGATGCCCTTTCAGTTGAGCAACTTCATGCGTTCGAATCAGAATCGGAAGTCTTCATCCGGGAGCTGTTGGCCAAACCTGTGAGTCAGCGGCCAGCCTACTTGCGCAAGGTCGGCAAGAACGTAGGTGCAATGACCCAAGCCATGCTAATTGTCCTGTCGATCATTGCCCAGGTCCGGGTTATGGAGGTTATTGAAATTCGTGACCGGTTTCGATACTCGCTGTATCCAGGCAGCGGAAATCGGGTCACCTGCGCCAGCATCTACGCATTTAACAACGAGATGAGGGATGTCACCTTCATGGATTGGCCTACGCGTGTGTTCGAGGTGCTTGCTGAGCAGGAAGCCGAGCACAAGGCTTTCTTGGCGACGCATGGGGACATTCTTGAGCAGTGGGCGGCTGCAGTTCGCCCTCGCCCCCCCGAGGCAGACTGATCGAATACCTCAACGGCTTTATTTTTGCCTCCAGTCAACAGCTAGTGACCTGAGGTCAGTGAAACAGACCCATCGGTTTTGTGCGGCCTGTTTTCATAGCAAATCCCCCCCGAAAGACTGGCACCGGGCATGTACAACGTCAACGATGATGATAGAGGCTCCTAAGGCTGTTGGGTGGGGGGCGATGTCATCAAGTTCAAGAATCATGCTCGGTGTTGAGCATCCCCAGGATACGAAGCCTACTTCCTCCTGGAGATGCCAACATGAATCAGATGCTTGTACCCGAACTGATCGCCGTAAACGACTACACCCACGCAGTTCCTGCCTTGGGCAGTGCTGGTCGCTATGCCCGGATCGTTGCGCGGGCGGAAGCCTGCATTGCGCACATCGACCAGATCATCGATCAAGGATTCACATGTAGCTCGGCAACCTCGTTCGGTAAAGACAGCACTGTCGTGCTGGTACTGATGCTGGAGGCCATCCGGCGCCGTGTCGAGGCTGGGTTGTACGTGCCGGCGGCTTTTGTCAGTCATGCTCAGACCACTGTAGAGAATCCAGCAATGGAAACTTACGCCGAGGCGATGATCACTGAGCTGGAGGCGTACTGCACCAGGCTCGGACTGCCAATCACAGTTGTCAAAGTGCAGCCCTCGATGACCTCGACATTTGCCTATGCCACCCTGGGTCGCGGCAAACTCCCGGTTTTCGCTGGTGCCTCTCGAAGCTGCTCGGTCGACTGGAAGCTGCGCCCGCAGCAGAAAGCGCTCAAGCACCTTCTTTCGACCCTGCAGTCTCCTGGTGAGCTGGTGACCTTCGTGGGCACTCGTTTGTCGGAGTCGGCAACCCGTGCCGCTAACATGCGCGAACGAGGTGAGGAGGAGGCCGGGCGGCTGGTGCTCAATGAGCATGGCTCGTACAACTGCTCGATCATCGCCGACTGGGAGATGGAGGAGGTGTGGGAGTTCCTCATGGCTTGCGAGGCGAAGCGAGGTGGTCCTTATCGAACCTTCGTCGACAGCTTCGACTGGTGCCTGGAGCTCTACAAGGAAGCCAATGAAGGCACGTGCGCGATCATCACCGGCGACGGTGGTAACAAGGCGGCGTGCGGCTCTCGCTTTGGCTGTGCCTGGTGCACGGTCACCGGTGAGCGCGACAAATCGATGGAAGCAATGATTGCGTCTGCGCCCGAGAAACACGGCCACATGGCGGGCATAAATCGCTTCAGGAACCATCTGATCAACACCCGCTGGGACATGGGGCGTCGAGACTGGATTGGGCGCACAACCTCGGACGCCGGCTACATCAACGTCACAGGAACAGCCTACAACGCAGAGATGCGCCGTGAGCTGTTGCGGTACCTGCTGACTCTGGATGTGCTGGAGGAAGAGCGGGCAGAGGAGCACGATGCGCGGATGTTCCGCAGCGAACTGGAAAGGACGGAGTCCAACGAAATCCTTCGTGGGAGCACCTTCCAATTCATCACCGCGAAGAATCTGCTGGCCATCGATTTCGCCTGGTCACTGAGCTACGGCTTCGACCATGCCTTCCCTGCTTTGTCGGAGTGGTACGAGATCCGTGTCTTAGGGAAGCGCTACCTGATCGATGATGTCACTTCCACGGAGAAGGGCATCATCCCAGAGCAGCGCTGGTTCAAGTTTGACGACTGGCAGAGCCCGGCGCAGGAGATGGGCTTACAGGACGCTTACCTCGAAGCCACCAACAAACACCGATACCCTGAACGTCCGGCGATGCGAACGATCCGAGACCGCTTTGAGGGCAAGGATCGCAATATCGTCTACTTCGAAGAAGCCGACGAGATGGAAATCGACCCGGCAGATGCAATGTGCTTCGTAGACGCCTTCGATGATGCGTTCTACGCGATGGCAAAAGGCCTGGCTCCAACTGACAGCGCCAAGTTCTACTTGAACAGAGGGATGGTCAAATTGGCCAAGGGAAAGGCTGCTGAGTACGATGCAATGGCCCGCCGAGCGCAATTCTGGCGACGCATGGAGCGTGATCTGGCCGGTACCGATCTGCGTTCCTACATACGCTATCATTCGATCAGTAACGCCGAGCACGAACAGATCCTGGACTCGATGAAGGTTGATGCCTCAAGTCAAAATTCGGCGATCTCGGATCTATTTGCTTAACTCATCAAAGGCTACCTCTTACGGGGTGGCCTTTTTTTATGATGACGCGAACACCTGGTTCGCATTGCATCCGTCACCGGCCGCAACCTTGAGCGTTACTTTGACAGGTCCGTGGTACCAAGGACGCGAGTGACGCGGGTTGCGCCCTGATTGATAACAGCCCATCACACAAGGGGCAAGCATCCCCGCTGTCCCAGCAGGCCGCCCCGTCGTCGCAGAAGGGGCTTTCCAGTCTATACGCATCCATGTAGCGTATGCATACGCGTTATGAATCAATCTAGCGAGGAGTGTATGGGTTTGGATTGCAATGCCGATGGATCATCAGCCACGCGCTTAAATGTCGAGCGTTCTGCGGTGACCAAGTTAGTAATCACTGGGGGGGTGAACCTCGACCCCATCACCGTATTTCTGGAGGATCTTGGAAGCCGGGCGTCTCCACGTAGCGAGGCCCCAGATCACATTTCCGGTCAGGGTAATCTGACCATCCGTTGTGCTGGCGAGAGCTGGACTTCCTACTGGGGCGGCATGGGTACAAGGACGGTGACTGAATTTGTTGCCAAGTGCAGTGATGAGTACATCCTGAATTGCCTAAGCCGCGGCCTGAGCAGCACTCGATTCAGCGCAAAGGCTCTTAAACAGCTCTCAGCACGGTGCATCATCGATCGCCGGCGCGAGCGGAGCGGTACCGATTGGGAACTGGGGTATCTCGACGCAGAGGATGCTCGCTCGCTGTACAGGCGGCTCGATGAGCTTCGCGATGTTGAGTCGTTACGGGACTGCTGGAGTCATTCCGAGCTCCTATCCCTTCTGTTCGGTGATGAATGGCATTACCCCGTCGATCGAGCTACCGAACCAAACCCGGACTACACGTACCTGCTACGGATCGTTCAAGCAGTCCAACAAGCGCTCACACAACCGGTCGAGGCGGCGGCAGCATGAACGGTTCTGGACAGCTGGCAGGCTTGCCGCCCTTCGCTAACTTGGTGATCCGAAAACTGCAGCGCTTCGACGAATGCGCCGGCGATGGCCAGGGCGCTGACATCGGGGCCCAGTGGTTTGATGTTCTCACCCAGTTGGGGTTGCTCAAGCGCGTTCAGCGAAGCCCAGCCCTATGGCAGATCACAGAACAAGGGGAGCGGCTCCTGGAGTTCCGGTCTGGCGCAAAGAGCGAGGATGCGGTGCGGGTTGAAGCCGTCGCCGTGACACGGGCTGATGTGGATGGGTTGCGGCTTGAGTGGCTGCTTGAGGGCGGCATTGCAGCGCTGGAGCATGCGGACCAGGTACTACTGATTGCTCATGGCTCGATCACGGACGAGGAGGGTGGTGGCGAGGTCTATCTGAAGGCTCCGGCCGTGCCGACTGCAGAGCAGCGCGACATGGCTCGCGTGTACGATGTGATTGGCCTGCACCATGGGCAACCTGTGGGCGTTCTGCTGACGAACCTTGGTAACATCAAGCGCTTTTCTGAATACCTGGGTGCAGTGGAGCGCGCATTCTTCATGGTTCCAGGTGAGCCGTCTGATGAAGCCGAAGATGGAGGCGCACCCATCGACGACGAATGCCTGTTGAATAAATTCCCGGCAGCCAGCACTGAGCATTACGTTGATCAGTTCCGCGAGGCGCTGATCACGATCGGGGCGTTACAGCGTCATGAACCTGATACTTCGACCGTCGCTGAGCTCAGGAGCGAATGCAACTTGTTGAGAGCCCAGCTGGCTGAGTTGCCGGCGTACATCGCTGTGCTTGAAAAATTCCAGGCCGAGGACGGCAATTATGTCCGCCTTGCCGATGTGCTTGCAGCACTTATCGCCTGTGCCGACCGGACACAGGCAACCGGTTATCGCCTATTGGCGCCAGGCGAGAAGATGCGTGCGGATGACCAGTTTTTGGCTGATGACGCAACTACCTGGCGCCAGCTTGCAGAAAGCCCTGTGTTTATTGGTATGCCCTATTCACGCGGCATGGTCCCGGTGCGCCGGGAAGCTTCTACGGCATAAGGCATCACCGACCTTCAACCCGGCCTGGCCGGGTTTTTTATGGGTCGAATCCGGGGTCGCAACAGGGTGACGCCGCTGTTCATTCTTCCGGCACCAGGGCCGGAGGCAGATCTTCATGCTGGGTGTGGTTCATCTCATTGGCACAAGGACAACGTCGAGGTATGCCATGACCTGTTTCATCGCGGTTAAAACCAGCTGCACCATTCCTGAGAAAATGCATGCTCAATCCGTTCTCAAAGAGCAAGGCCTCATCGGTGATCGTTATCCCAGGATAATGGAGCAAGTACCTCGCTCAGTTCGCGAGTATTTTGAGCCACTCCCTCTCGGTCATGATGCAGTGAGTGTCTTTTCAAACGAAGTAGAAACTCTTTCGTATCGTAAGGCAGCAGCTGACTCACTGGGTCAGGCTATTGAAGAGCTACCTGAATCTAAAGTTCAAGGCCCCGTAAGGACGGCACGTATAAAATGCAAGTTGGCCGCTAATTTCGGGAAGTCTCATGCGGACGTGACCGATCGATACTGCGAAGTAGTTTATTTGCTCCATGAGGGCGGTGTGAATTTCTATTACAACAAAGGGAATTGAGCGCAAGGCGCTTGATAGGGAGCAAAGATGAATAAAAATGTGAACCACTTCGTACAGCACGCCCGCCGTGTAAATCGCATATTAATCCTCTTGAAGAAGCAGGGTGAACGCGACAAAGCAGTTGACTGTAAATGCATTCGCAGCCTTTGGATGTCTGAGGCTCGACGTGCCGCAGTCTGAACAGCCTCTTGTTTTTCATCAGCGATCGGTCTAACCAAAAGGTAACACCATGACCAACTACGATACGGTTGATACTCACATCAACACAATCCGTGCTGGCGATACAGTCCTCCACAACGGCGAACTACGCACCGTCTGCAATTCGGACATCAAACGCCGCGGCTTCATGGGGGCGACTCTGTTTGGTGATAGCTATCGTTCGGGCACTGTGCCCGTGCAGCTCGCTCGTATCAATCGCGCCATCTAACAAGGAAAGACCATATGCAATACAAAGTGACCTACCTGCTTGGTGGCCAAGTGCGTGATGCCGTTATGACACAGAAAGAACTGGATGAGTGCCGAAGCCGCTGTGAGGTAACCGAAGCGACTATTGTCAGCGACCAGGAGACGTCTACAGCGGATTCCAGTTCCGAAGGCCAGGAGACCGATGGCTGGACGGAGTTTTCCTATGGTGGCAAGCGCTGGTCGTTCGACTCAGATCAATTGGCACTATGGGATGAGCAGTTACAGGAATTTGATTTCCTTGCATACCATTTGCTGGTTAAACCCACCATAGAGTCAGTCACCGGCTTCATTCAACGTCAAGGCTATTGACACCATCTCCCGTCCAACGAAACACCCACCCGGCTTCGGCCGGGTTTTTTTCGCGCAACGAAAGGAACTTGGAGCTTGCTCCGATGGACCTTCATCCAGGTCAGAGAGTACGGGACCTAACACGCTAAATGCCAGTGGGAGCGCATCTTCACGTTTGGCGGCTGCTTAAGTGCTTGTTGATTTCCGTGGGCAGGCGAAAATCCTCCCTCCAGACGGCTATCTCGGGCTTTTTTTAGTAAAATAGTTGTCCTATAGGATAATATCCACTTGATAAAAGTTGGCGTATAGAATAATCTTTTAGCCTCGAAGCCACCGCACGCTAACAAGGAAGCCCCCATGGCCAAGCGCCTCGCCCCTGATGAACTGTACGCCCGCTTCATCGCTTTGAAAGAAGCTGCTGACCACCTGCGTTTGCTTGAGTGGACTGATGATAAGACCGAGCGTGAACAGGGCCTCCAGGTTGCCGAGCTGCTGGGGCGCCAAGCAAATGAATATCTAGAGCGTGCCCAAGCTGCTTCCGCAAATTGAACAAGGGAAACTCCATGAATCTTCCTATTGCCCTCCCTGATGGCTGCGGGAGCCAAGGTGACTAGCGTCGTCGAATCATAGGATCGCGCCATGAGTAAGCTGAAGCTGCATTACGACGACTGGGACGGCGGCACAGAGGCTGACCAGGACATGCCGGAACAGTTGATGTGCGGCACCGAAGTCGGCGATGCGCAACTGACGCCATACAAGGATCAAGTAACGTGCAAGCGCTGCCTGAAAATTATCGAAAAATGGAGCAAGCCGTGATCGTCGATAAAGCGAAACTTAAGGTGCTGGCTGAAGCAACAAAAGGCTGGGATTACATGACTGGGTGCTGGCCGGAAGGGGCTGAAGATGGCGAGGAAGTAACGGGCAATTGGTGTGTTGGCCAGGTCAGCGTGGATGACGATAAGTCACAAGTGTTGACAGTAAACACGGCGCAGTGGGATGCAGCGGAGGATGCGCAAAAGCTGGCTGAGTATTACGCCGCCGCCAACGCGCCTGCCATCCTGGCTCTGCTTGCGGAGATTGACCAGCTCAAGGCTGATAACGAGGCGCTTCGCCAAGGCGCAGCACGATAGGTAATCGCTCTGCTGATTTAGTAGCGTAGGTTGTATGGCTGTCACACTCATCAGAAGGAATAGGTAAATGGCGGCGGCCGTTAAGTCAGTATCCGCTTGGTTCGCTATTTTAGTAATTTGTTCAATCTGGTTGCTCCGTATACCTCTATCGGGCCTACCGGGCGAGGACGATTTGGTGTTGGGCTTCATAGGAATCATTCTGACGTTAGCGGTCTGTTTTTCGGGAATGCAATTCATGTGTGAGTCGATATCCATATTCCGTCCGGTAGCACCGCTACCCAAAGATGACACTCAACCCGAATCGAATGAATAGGGAAGTCGCACCAAGCGCACACGAAGCCCAGTCACGCGCTGGGCCGAGTCCGTAGAGGGGCACGGTAAGCGTTCCCTGGACCGAGCGGGAAAAATTGAATGAACACAGCAGCTAAAGTTTTAACTTTTTTCGTGGTTTTGGGGATTCTTTCTACAGCTGTGATGAACAGTAATAAAACCAAGCCAGTGCGCCTGGAGATAGTTGAGCCGGGTTCTGCGGCGGCAGCAAAAGCTTTGGCTCCTGAGTATTTGATGACCATGTTTACTGTCGTGGACGAGCCAGTTATCGAGGGTGACACCGCAACTGTTAAGGTCGCGCTCCTGGATCAACGATGCGTGTTGACCATGGAGCGGGCAAAACATGCAGATGACAAACATCGGTCTGGTTGGCTTGTGAATCATCAATCATGTGTACGACCCGAGGCTCAAGGAAAACACCGATGATTTACCACGCCCCGAGCAACCAATTCACCGTTCCACTGGACAGCCTGAAAAGTGGCGCAGCCAGCCTACGCTTTGCAATCAAGATGATTCGGCAAACCGCAGGGCTGCCGCTTGAAGATGGCGAACGACCCGTGCAAATGGGAATCCGATCATGAAAGATCAAGCGCCATCGGGCTACAAGCCAATACAGGACGATGTGTTGAAAACACTGGGTCTTGCGATAATCGCAGGGCAGGGCGTCGAACGCCTTTTGAGCAGTTGCCTTACGTTCCCGTTGCACGGCGAGCCCCTGCAAACTGTTGAACAGGTACAGCTCCTGCTGGCGCGATATTCGAAAGCCACGCTGGGACAATTGCTCAAAGCGCTTCGGGAGCGGGTTGAACTGCATCCCACCTTCGATGACACGTTGCATCGCTTCCTCCAGCAACGAAACATCATTGCGCATCGGCTACATGATGTGCCGGGCGGTTTTGATCTGCATTCCGATGAAGGGCGCGGAAGGCTGAAGGCTTTCCTACTCCGGTACATGGAGGATGGTCACACCGTCAGCATGGTATTCCTGGGCGTCCTCAGGGAATGGGCGAGCCAAGAGGGCATCGTTATCCCCAATGAGCACCATCTGAGCCAGCGTATGCTGGATCACCTCGACGACAATGTTATGCCGAGCTTGGAAGCCTTGATCAAGTCTAAAGAACAACCCTGAGTCCACGGCTATCCCCACGAAAACCGAACCCGGACCCAAAGGCATTTTTTGCCCGGGCATGGTGATCAAGCCGCTGGCGTCTTTGCGGAGAAAGCTTCGGATCTTTTCGTCTGCTGAACACTCAACTGGGAATCAAGGTCCTGTAGGCGAGATCGTTATGGCCGGCAAGAAAGTACCGATGCCTGAGGGGATTAGCCCGCAGCTGGTGAGCATGGTGACTAAGCCGCCGGCTGGGATCTGGCATTGGGAGACCAAAGCTGGATGGCAATCGCTTCCTTGCACGGATTGATGGTCCGATCGTCCAGTTGTTCACCAAGAATGGCCACGACTGGACAAGGAAGCTTCGCCGGATAACCAAGAGTCTTGCTCGGCTTCCAGTCCACTCGGCCTGGTTGGATGGAGAGGTGGTTTTCCAGCAGGAGGACGGCATGCCGGTATTCCACATGTTGAAACCTGCTTTCGATGCCGGACAAACCGACGATCTCCATTACGCCATTTTCGACATGCCTTACCTGAATGGAGCGGACTTGCGTGGTGAGCCGCTTGAGCTGCGTCGCCAGGCTCTTGAGGCATTGCTGGATTACTGCCCCCTCGAACAAATCCGTTTCAGTCCATCGCTCGATGCTGATCCACTGCAGCTTCTTGCCAACTGTGCTCGCATGGGGCTGGAGGGCATCGTTGGAAAGCGCGATGGCAGCCTCTACACGGGAGAGCGGGACGGTACCTGGATTAAACTCAAGTGCTGGAATAGGGCCGAGTTTGTGATTGTCGGTCTGACCAGATCGGCTGCTGGTATCAGCTCCTTATTGCTGGGTGTTCATGATGATGATGGGCGGTTGGTGTATGCCGGCCGTGTGAGTTCTGGCATCGACAGAATCAGCGCCCTAATCCTTAGCGCCTCCCTTGTGCATCTGCCGCGAGAGGGTTCTGCATTGTGTAATCCGCCACAACTGGGCAGGAATGTAGTTTGGCTGGAGCCGCTGCAGGTCTGTGAAGTGCAATTTGCCGAGTTCACCCCTGCCGGTAAGGTCCGGCACCCGGTGTTCATCGGGCTTCGCGATGACAAGCCTGCCGCAGGAATCAGCCTGGAGACGGACACAGATCTTCCTTGAGCAGGCAGGGAGGTCGACGTGTATGACGAGACGAGTACTTCGGGGTCGTGATTCTGTTTGGTGTGTGACTGTATTTTTCAGTATTATACGTACGCGTTATGGATTAGTATGCGTCGGTCTGTGGTCTGCCGACCCTGGCCAGCTGCTCAGTGAAAATTGAAAAGGAAGGTTAGATATGGGGATGCTAGTTGGCCTACTGATGGTTTTCATCTTTGGCCCCGCAATTGCAATTGTTCTGTTTTTCGTAGCGATGCGTGACCTCGCTGTGTACTACGGGGGCTGGCTTTTTCCCGCGATGTTTGGGTTGATATCTGGAATCCAATTGCAGCTCATTCCTTCGTCTGACCCAAATATTCCATTTGAAAGTCTTGTAGAGGTTATTGCTGGATCGCACCTAGTAGGCGTGCCGACTCCATTTGTATTAATCTCTGTCGGTGTCTTTTCCATTCTGGCTAAGCCAGTTTTCACCCTCATGAATGTAAAAAATAAGGCATAGGTGGTGGTCAGGAAATTCACATAGGAAATAGTATGATGAATGAACAACTCAAGGTTGATGAAAGTCAGGCTCCTAGCGTTATTGCAGCTATGGGGTCATCTGTAGTTTACGTTCTGATTGGACTAGGAGTATTGGCGGGTATCGCCGGGATTGTCGCGTTGATGATTGCTGTACCCACGGTTTGGTACGCCTGGGCGCGAATTATCACACATAACTACACAGATACTACTCCGGCGTTTTGGATCAACTGCATTTCTTTGGTCGCCGCGGCTTGGTCTCTCGGTGTGAGCTATAAGTTAGGGAATGATGCATTTCGAGCATCAGCATGGTTTGCGGGCTTAATGGTTGCAATCCTCGTTTTTCTGACTATACCGGCTGCATGTGCAGTTATTGCTGCGTCCGAAAATCTAAAATTTCCACTGGATAGCAGTGTGTCATTGCTAGATAGGATTGCCGTAGGGACTGCATGTGTCACCTTCGTAGTTCTAGGTCTCGGGGCTGTAGTTTTAATTCTCACGGCAATTTGCACTGGCTCAGAAGAGTAAGGCATCATGAGTGAAACTAAAGTGAGCTTCTTAGCCTATGTCCTGGCAGCAAGTTCTTACGTTACTGGCATGCATATCGTCATGTCTTTGCTGGGCGATGACAATATCCTGATGGGTACAATAGGTAATCTAATTGCTGCTGTTGCTGCTGTATGTTTGGAAAGGGTTCAAGCTCGCTGGATTGCATCGGTAGTCTATATCCTTCCCGCAATATTGCTGCCGTTGCTTGTTTCGTCCGCTCTAAAAGGCATGTATGGAGACACGGTGTTCGTGCTTTTGTGCGCTATCATTATTAGTGGGTTCGTGCTTCCAGTCGCCAGGCTCATAATCCCAATTTTTGCCACGCTGGCACAACGAAAGATCATCGCAAAATAGCTGCGCCTTCGGCCCCGAGTCTACGCTCACACTTGTGTCAACTAGACTCACAATTGTGAGCGGGGTCTGCCTTCCCTGTGTGGGCCATACTCCGCATCAAACCGCGCCTTTATGGATGGCCACTCGGGTGAGGCCATCACTTCACGCATGGTCCGTTCGAACTCACACTCTGGAACCAGATGCTTCCATCGCTGCTGCTCGCCGGGCTGGTGCGCGGTGCTGATGTTAGGGGTCAATTCGACCCCAGCGGCGGCAAAACGCTTGCGTGCTTTAGCCCAGAACCCAATGGACGAGCCCTTTTCGTGCATAGGGGACAGGGGGACCTGGTACTGCTGCCAGAGCTTCCATAGGGTTGCCTGACCCAAACCACGGCGTTGCTGATCGAAGGCAACTTCAAATTCGCAGATGTATACCCGGTCATTCAGCGGGCTAACGCAGTAGCGAATCCAGCCGACTTTCTGCCCGTGTTGCTCGATGGCTGCCACTATGCTCAATCCTGGGAAAACGAAGTGTCCGCGAGTTGATTCGCTGCGCAGAGTGCTTAGCTGCAGTCCAATCGCCTGCGCATCGAGGCGGGCGACTTTTCTCCGCTGGAGGTAGTGACGAAGACGGTCAATCAAAGGCATGGCCAGGTCCAGGAGGGTAGCTTTAGGAGGAAAGGGGCATTGGTCACGTAGGCACCGGTGGCGAACGGCGGTGCTTCCAGAGCCATAAATCAATCATCGCACACCAGGCCCAGCTAGGTGCCCGGAGACATGTTCTGGTTTCACCCATTCCCAGTTATTGAGAGCGTTATGCTTGATTGTCACGGCAGTCTGCAATAGCCTCTGGAGCACGGCTACTTGCTGCCTGCCCCCTCCGCCAACTGGCACGGTGAAAGCAAGGTTTAACCCAAATGGTGTTTCTCACCGGCAGGTCCAACGGAGGGACGACGCGCACCGCGGCCGGAACAACGAGAAGCCATCATGTCGACGATTGAGACGTTCAAAATACAGGCCAAGCGCCTACGCGCCCACTTGGCCCGTCACAACATGCCAGTCACTCATAGCCAAAGCCTTGAGGCTGTTGCAGCCATCCATGGGCACCGCGATTGGAACACCGCGCTGGCTGCGTTGACTCGGCCACCTACGATTCAAGCCCCTTTGCTGCTAGAGGTGACCCAGGACAGCACTCCCGAGCATCTGCACAGCTCCTTACAATCGCTGCTGCGCCTGGCGCCGGAGGCGATCCGCTTTCAGCTCGCGTCTAACGTCAGCGAAGAAATGGTTCGGGTTGCCCAGGACCTAGCAGCCCAAATCGAGAGGGCCGGTACCACTGTGATTTTCGATGGTACGGTGCGGCCGCACGTGTCCACTCTGCGACCTACCCGGGCCGGGAAAAACAGATTCGTTGATGGAGTCTATGAAGCCCTTGTCGGTATGCCGGCAGAAACCAGGGGTGAGGGAGCAACACCGATTGCCGTCCTCAAAAAAATGGGAGTTCTGGTGACTGCCATGAACATCAAGAGAGTGCGTTCAGCTGTTGAAATGTTGATCGGTATCGATACGGTTCCAGGTCTCAGCATCAGCGGAGATGGACGCATCCGAGTCCACCAATCCCCCGAGAAGCACTGATAGCTCCGCATTGGCAAATTAGATTCGAACTCTATTACGTGGAAGAATTCGGCTCCAATTGTGAGGCCGAATCCGGAAGACTTATATGACCGACAAAGCTATCACTATGTTACAAAGTTCGCGTAATTCCCCACGAACAAGCAGCTCGCATTACAATTTGCTCCAGAGAGCCTTCCGCTTTCAGCCGAACAATTTCGGTAAAGGTTCAATCGAGCCGCCATGGGTTCGGCGGTTTGAGCCGCTCTATGAGCGAGGCGAGCGACTTCGCCTCCAGCGTGGTTATCGCATCATCTTATGGCGGCCAGAAGCCTAGGATCGAGCACCTTATCAACCCCAGCCCTGGTATGAGCCGGGGCCAATGCACATCAGTAGGTAGACTATCCATGAGAGATTCATTGCTACAGGAAGGCCATAAACATTGGTTTGTTATTGACAACCATCTCAAAAGTAGCCTTGTCGATTGGCTGACGAGGTGCCCTAACCCGATAATCTGCGAAGGAAAGCGCATTCGAAAACCGAGCACCGAATTCGAGCATCAATGCAGCTACGAAATTGAGGATGGCGCCACGCCCGAAACTGCGGGGTTAATCCTGCTAAAGCTCTACACAGATGTTCCATCGTTGAACCAGAGCTTTTTAGGCGCTTTGCGTGATCATTTCAAACCAAGCAAATCGTCCGAACCGCTGTAGCCTTAGAGCTCGTTCAGCTGACCCGTAATTTTCGCTGGGGTGTTGGCATGCTCAGGCAGAATGAAAAAGATTAAACCCCAGTTTATTAATGTTGCCTTACATTGTCCTATAGTTTAACTTATGGTTCAACTAAGTCACTCTAATAGGAACGGATCATGGATGTTGCAAAATCGCGAGCTGCCTACATTGAGCAGCGCCAGCAGACCCAGGACGAGCGCAAAGCCCGTGCGGCCGAGAAGCTCAAGAACCATCAATACACCTGCCTGGTGAAGCATGACGACGCCGAGATCTGGCGTTGCAAGGCTGAGGGCACCACGGCTTATGCCTTCGACATCATGATGACCCGCTTCGGTATCGCGGTAGTCGGCGACATCGGCCATCTGACGTTCAGTGTAGGTTTGAGCTATGGCATGAATTTCTTGGCCGGCGATGACGTCACCTATTACTTGCACACCAAGCTCAATGAGTCCCACAAGAAGCAGGTGTTCAGCACGAACCTGTTCCGTCAGGTGTTGGTATCGAGCATCTGCCGGGAGCTGCACAACGATTGCTCAGAGGAAATCTGGGAAACTCTTCCAGCGTGGGCGCAGGACTCTGACCTGGTTAGAGGTGCGCATTGGGCTGAATTCCGCGCTCTGACCCTGACCCATCGTCGTGACCTGTCGAATGGTGATGACCGATGGATGCACTGGGATAACCTCTTTGATGCCGCGGAGAACATCGGTTTCACCGAGGAAGCTCAAATCTACATGAGAGATAACTGTCAAACGTTGTGCCTGGGTGAAGAGTGGTACGAGCACCGCATCACGGAGACATGTGACAGCCTCTACGCACAACTGTATATGATCAACCATGCAGCCAAAGCGATCATGGCCCAGGCTGATAAGGCTGCGGCTTGAGGGTGTAGAGCATGGCTACCGCAACCAAAGCACAGTTGGACCTGATCTATCGCCGTACGCACAACGATTACAAGGGTGTGTCCGCAGATGGTGTCCGCATGATTCTGGTTTGTCGTGGCGCGACCTGTCTTGTTCCTCTGGATGACCTTACTCCAGAAGAAGTTGCGCAAAGACTACCGAAGCCAAAAGGCAATTAACCCCCGAAGCATCCGGACCTCGCTTAGAGGTCCGCACAAATCCTCCAAGTAACCCTTCCTATCGAGCAAGCTAGAAGATGGTCACCCACTACGGAACCGGCGAGGATCAAGTCGCCTGCGGTCGAAACAACCACAACCTGGTGTCGACGAGGAACCCCAATGGAGTTACCTGCAAGACATGCCGATCAACCGAATCGCATCGCGTAGCAGCTGCAGCGCCAGCGGTTAAGTCAGAATCACAAGCGGACATCGGCCGCCAGCTCATCGTAAGCATCCGCACCGCTACTGAGCACCTCCACGCAGAGGTTCAACGAACCATGTCGAGAAAACAAGCGTGGGAATGGCGTCTGACGAGGCTGGGGCCTGGAAACAGGCTGCCTCGGGGTTTCAAGCAGCAGCCCTTCACTAAGCAGATATGGATCATGCAGGACGATTGTCCCCAATACCTCATTGGGCTACCCGGCCATGGGCGCGCAACAAAGTCTGAAGCGGAGGAGGACAGTAAGCCGGATCAGTGATTACACTGAGCCATCATCCACGCAAGGAGCAGCTCCGATGGCAATTGAAGATGTAACCGAGTTGAAGCAAGTGAATGGTCAGACTCAGGCGCAGCGCCTGCTGGATGAAGGGTGGCGTATTTTGGCAGTGTGCGTGATCCAGGATGGCAGCAGCCAGTATGCCGAGTATCACTTGGGGCGTGCCAAACCGGTTGAGTCGGCAGTAGGCCCCGGCGTGCAGGTCAGCAGGGTGCCGCTCAAGGGCTGACCATTCGTTGTTCCAAGTCGACTACACACAGCCCCGGGAAATCCGGGGCTGATCCATTTTAAACGCAGCACTGGCCGCCGGCGCAGAGGGATAAGCTGGACTGCAGCCGCGTGCTATGAGGGAGAGTTGAATTGTCCAATTCACCACCCCGTCAATTTCGGGGCTCGGAAAGTCTCGCGGCAGAACAGCGCACTCGCGACGCTGTGAGGCCATTCTTGGAGGCCTGCGGCTTCAACGTTGTCGAGGACCGTCGAATTCCAACTGGCTCAGCATCCCAGCAGATAGTCGCTTTCAACACCCACGAAGGACAGCATGTCAAAGCCCGGGTGCGCCTTTGCTGGCGCCGTGATGGTCGTAATCCGAACGAGCAAAAGTACTCAGCTGCTCAGTTGACCGCCCACCTACGGCCTGGCGGCTGGGACGCTACCCTGGAGCACGTGGTGGGGAGAGACCTCGCCCAAGGCATCAGCCACGCCATGCTATTTCAGCGCGACGGCGAGGCGGTGGCCTATGCGGCTCTTATCCCGCTAGGTGCTTTGCATCCGATCTGGAATCGTCAGCGGGAAGTAAGCGATGAGCTCTTGCGTCTGGGGCTGAAGGGCCGCATCAAGAAAAACCATGCACAAAACGGAACAAGTCCAACGCTATGGCTACAGGATGACCGGTTGCCAGATACCCACCAGGTAGCTGATGTCTTGTGGCAATGGCCAGGGGTTGTCGATCTCGCGAAGCTGGTCCCTACCGGTGGATTATCGCCGAGCCTTGACGACACGTTCGACGATTGTCCTGCCCCCGATTATTCGGATCTAGGCCGCGACCTTGGGGAGAGGGTGAGCACGCTTCGGTCACACGTGAAGCGAGACCCTCGGGTGCGACTAGCGGTGCTAGAACGGGCTCGGTACCGATGTGAGAGATGCGACGAGAGTCGAACCTTCCGCGGCTTCCTAGACGTGCATCACGTGCTAGGTGCCGAGGTGTCTGACCGCGTCTACAACTGCGTAGCACTCTGTCCGAATTGCCACCGAGAAGCTCACTACGGTGAAAACCGAGATGAACTGAATACGCAGCTTCTGGAGTACGCCCTTGAATTCCGATCGTGACTTCCCATCGCCGATCGTCGTGACGCCATTCTAGGACCTCCTAAACAAAGCAGGTCCGATCATGAACGCAGCACCAGAAGCAATTTATCGGCAGGTGGACGAGGACCAGGTCACGTTCTGGGTCGCAGTCGACGGGCGAGGTTATCGAGCGTGGGGCACCTTTAGGGGACGGCACATCAACGCCCGGGGAGGATCTCGATCGGCCGCAGTAGGCGAGTGGCTTCGAAAGGCGAATTACGCAGCCAGCGAGTGATGTCTCGGCATAGGAGCGTAAGGGTGGATCCTCGACCGCTCCTCAGCCCCTGCGTGCGCCTGTAGTGCAGGGCAGCATGGAAGCCGAGTGTGTGCAGACCAGGTTAATCGAAGGTGGGCAGCCCCGCGTGCTCGATGAACCGTTCAAGCACCGCTCGCTCGACCGATGATGTGGCCGTTCCCCCATGGCTGGCTTTACCGCGTAGATCTACCTCCCAGCTGGCGTACCAGGAGTCTTCTGGGCCGACATACACCGCCTGGCGGCCATCTGGAAACTGGTCTGCCGTCAGGTCAACAATCAGCGAATCCACAACGAGCCACATGTGTGGCTTGCCATTCCGGTTGGCGTTTACAGTGTCGGCCTCAGGGCCGCCTGGAATGCTGTTGAGATAATCGCCAAGGAGTTCCGAGGTCACTGCGCAGCAGGCGCTCGGGAAATCCATCATGTGCTGCGGAAGAATGCCCAGGGCTTTCTGTTTGTCGAGCGATGCACGGAAGTCATGCGCGATTTTGTGTAGGTCAATCACCATACTGCGAAACCATATCGTGAGAGGGGAGGAGACGCTTTCGGGGCGCCCACAAAAAAGCCCCGGGCGTTCCGAGGCTTTTGACTTCCTTAGCCGTAACGCTATGAAAGGAGCAGCAGGGCGAGATCACGAAGCGGCTGTTACGAGCAGCAGCGTGAGGTCACCGCGCATCGAGGGCAAACTTACAGCACCGGCAGGACGGTTTCAACTCGAATTGGTTATTCGAGGATTTTATTAAGGGCTTTGTACTCTGGCCAGTCGATACCCAGCGCATCAGCCATTTGCCGGTGGCGCTTAAGCCGCCATTCCTGAGCTTGTTGAGGGGATTCGGCAACCAGCCCTATCACAAACTCATCCAGGTCGATTCCCCGCTTCTCCGCGGCTTCAGCGAACACCCGAATCCGCTGAGCTTTACGATACTCCTCCACAGTCATACCACCGGCCTCAATCACCCGGGGGTTAACCGCCTCAATCTCTTTCATCGCATTGGGGTTGTCAGCAAAGAACTTGTTCCGAGCTGCGTCGTACCGGTCTTCGAAGGTCAGCATGCCTCACTCCCTGTTTTGTGAATTGATCGCTGCGAGGCAGCGGATGGCGCATGCGCGCATATGCGTGAGTTTACCGTGGGATCGATGACATCAGGACCAAGCTTGCGCGATGAGCTACGAGAGGATTGAATCATGCAGTGGAAGAACGGGCCTGAGTCCGGTAAGCCGCAAGCAACCTCTGTTTTCAAGCACAGCCCATCGATCTTACTTCTGCATCCCCCCTGGAAGGAGCCTGCCTCATGAAAAATGCGACTCTGCTCGGTACCGAGCCTCCGGCGCTGCTGACCACGCCTTTGACCGTAGTGCTTGACTCTATTGTCCTGGACGAGTTGAACTTCTACCGAAAGGCGCAGCATGCGTTCTACGCCGCCCAAGCCGTCGATAGCACTTATCAGGATGAGCTGAAGGGTTTGCAGGCGAAATACGAGCAGGCCCAGCGCCTTCTCGGGAACGTAGTTGGCCACCTGGTTCGTTCCGCCTTGGGCGAGCCGATGCACCTGATGACCGCGGAGCCCGTGCCGGGGCCAGCTGTTGAAAGGGGCGAACAGCTGATCAGCCAGGCCTCCATCGCCATTGCTCACACCTACCTGGCCAGCGTGCTGGACGCGGCTCGCACAGCGGCGAGCATTGAAGAGGCGAAGCGCGAGTCGAGCGTGGCCATCGGGTATGCCAGGCTCATGGCTGACCTAGGGTTGCTGACCGATGAAGAGTACATTGGCAAGCGTAGCGAGGCACTGCAAGCAGTGGAGCGGTAAGAATGCGGGTATGCAAGGCAACTACTGGAACACCAGGAGCGGTCTCCGTAAGCGTGAAATCAGGTTGCCAGCCGCCACCGCTTGCTCCAGGCGGTGCACGAAGGGCGCCGGCATCAGCAGCTATTTGCTCCAGCTGAAGTGTATGGGGGCAGTGAAATTACCTTCTCACTCACATTGTCGTATAGGCAAATTATCATTGTTAAAGGTTGTCCTATAGGATAACCTTTTTCCGTCTCGGGCACCATTCGGCTATAGCTTAGCCTTTCGTTGCTGATACAGCTGGCGTAGCTTGCTACGTTATCGAAGAGGCGACGAGTTGATGACCAGGTTGATCGGTAACACTGCAGAGCGGTAGAGGCCGCCAAGGCGGCTCGTTCTGGGGCCTGATCCAGGAATGATCAGTATGACTTTGACGTACGAAGAGGCGATGGACGAGGAAACAGAGGTGTACCGCGCCGAGGTTGCCCGAGAGTGCGAGATCCGCGGCCTTGACTTGGCAGAGTTGATCGCAGCCTTGGGGGACCACGTTGTTTACAAGTCACGTGAGATTATGAAGTGGTTCGGGTACTGATTCGCGATGCCGTTATTTGCACCGATGACCTGCACCACCAGAATCGCCCCGGGCGGGTAATTGCAAATAGGAAAAGACCAAGCTGTGTTTATTAGCCTGGCAAAGGAGAATTACTTTTGAAAAGCTTCGCGATCTCGATCGCTTGGGTAATGCTGGTGCTCTGGTGTGCGATCCGAATCGGCTTCGCTCTGCAAACAATCGACCCTGCAGTCGCGTTCATCACTGATCCATCCATCTGTCACCTCGCAGGATCTCCAGTAGTCAATGGGCACTGCCGGGCCGAAGGGCGGATTGTGGGTGGTCTCGATGACAAATGGCATCTGCACACGGCAAGCACTCCAGCAGAAGGGGTTGTCCTGCCCAAATCGGTCGGTCTGCTGTATCAAGTAGAGTCATACAGTTTTCGGGGTGGTTCACTTGCTGGTTACGTGCTGGCAGTCCTAACCTTCATCCTCGCTTCCCTGCCGGCCGTTATTGCAACGTTGAAGGTGTCACGTAAAGCTCGCACCTCATCGCCGAACCAATCTTCACAAGGAGTTTGACATGGATTACGGATTTCACCCGGGAAGGCGGAGGCTTAAATTGCCGTTCCCTGTACTCTTCGTTCTCGTAGTTGGCCTCATTGCTGCAGCCGTAAGTGTTGCTGTATTTGAATTCAAACCAGCTGCTTGGTTAGTCATGGGTGTGATTTACGTCTGTGCTTTTTTTGCCCTTGTTAGCGGTAAAGAGGGTAAAGGCAGCGCAGCACTTTGGCTTGCAAAGGCCTTTGCTTTTAGCGGTATTTTTATTCTCTGCTTGGTGACGCTGGCTAAGTAGGGCGAATCCAAATAGATTTTGGTGGATCAAATGTTCATGACTATCAAACTTGACGGCCAGCAACCCTATGCTTTCAATCCGGTTGATGCCGCTCGCAGCGAACCTGAGTTCCTGGTTCAGATGCTTGAGCGGATGCTGGATGAGAAGTTCAGCACTGAGAAGAGAGCAGACCTCCTAGCCATTGTCGCCGCTCTGCCCGAGGGGGCAACCATGCTGGATCTGTTCGAGGCTATCAAGGCTCAAGAGGCTGCGAGCCTGGGCATCACTCCAGAACAGTACGAAGCATTGTCCCCGTTGCTTGTTGCACTTCGGGAGATGCAAGAGAAGGGCCCGCTGGCCGGCCTCTTCGACCAGCCGCACGGGTGACGAACAACATGGATCATAATCATCCTAAACCGCCATGCCGTCGTACGACGCAACATTCGTTTATGCTGGTCATTGCATTAGTCATGCTCGGTTGGCAGGGCTACTTGTTCCACTTGCAAGCCGCCACAATTGGTTCGTTCCGCGGATACGAGTGGCCTTCGCTCTGGCCTGCTTTTGTGGCTGCAGCTGCGCTTATCCTGCTCGTACGCTCGATTCGGCGGTACCAAGCGGCGGTGCGATCTGCAAAATGGGTGCGCCGCGATGGACGCCGTCTTCCCTAATCGGCTGGAAGATACTTCCGGCCTGCTTAAGCGGTTTTTTGAGGAAGCACCGTGATTGAGCAAATTTGCATTGACGGGGCACCTGGGCTGTAGCCGGGATCGACACGGAAAAGGAGAATGTCGTCGCCGGCATGTCGCTATCACCTTGATTGGTCGTGAGAAATCCGTCTAGGCCAGTTACACTTCATGCTAGGCCACAGCTAGGCCAGGTCTGATGAAAGGCGTGAGCTTCGCACCCACAACGTGAGGTATATATGAGCGATAACGAAAAATACAGCCAGCTAGACCAGGATCTCGAAGCTTTTGGCGATAAATGGTCTATCGAGAACTCGATCATCTGGTGCCAGGATTGCAATTCCAGCCAAGCTGTTGATCAGGCGGCCGAATCCTTCGCTCATGCGCAAGGGTGCTCTAACGAAACAGAAAGGGCACAGCATCCGTGGCATGAGCTCAAAGATCTGCTTGGTGACCTTCCTCACCTTGGGTAAAACAGCGGGCGGTTTTTCCCATCTACCTTGGTCGCAAGCTAGGGTAGCTGGAAACTAGATTAATTTTGGTGTGCAATCGTTCTCATGAAAGTAATTATCTTCGCAGCTTTGGCTGCTTTCTCGTTCAATGCATGTGCAGAGTCAGTAAATATACGCACTGAGCTCTATCGCAATGGTGAGCTTGTAGCTAAGCCTTACGCGATTACTGACAACGGTTCCCGGCGTCCGTTCAAAGAAGTTCAGTACATGAACTACAGAGAATTAGTTGGTTCGAATAAAGCGCGACTCGGCCGTCTAGAGCTTGGCACAACTGCTTATTTTACGCCAGTTGTCACTAGTGATGGAGACATCCGTCTGACCATGGACGTCAACTACGTACGCTTGAAGGAAATGAAGACTGACAAATTTGGTAGTCTTACCGTTGATTACCCTGTCACTGATGGCTACGTGTATAAATCGACTGAAATTCTCCCTAATGGTGGTAAGCGCGAATATAGAACCACCGAAAAAAATGGTGATGAGTACACTTACATCGTCACAGCTACAAGGCAATAATTCCACGCACTACTGGTTCTTCCGTCGAATATATTTCGCGGTCTCGCACCGGTCTTCTCGCGCCAGCGCCAGTGCGACTGCCACTGGCTGCAGGCCTGGCGCTGCTTAAAGTTCGCCGCCTGATCCGTGACGAGACTCGGCGGGACGGTTTGATCATTTCTTAACCTGAGAACGAGGTGCACGCTGAACGCTGAGCGCGGCCTTCTATCGTACGCCTTTTCGGTATTGTGACAATCTTAATTGTCCTGTGATGATCTCAATTGTTTTGTGACAGTCTTAATTGATGCAAAACACCGGGCTCCCACAAACCTCCCTCATGATATTGATCTGCCACCCGGTGGCCAGTATTATCTATACGTGTTATGAATCCATTCCTGGGAGGTGGCGAAGGCCAATGGGTGGGTCATGCGCGGTCTGCCTGGTCGTGTCATTCACCTCTGCCCGCACTGTGCCTCACTACCTGTTCAGTGAAACCCAACATTGAGGAGACAATGGGATGCGCCCGATTATCGAGACTGACAAGCAGCTGATAGATGCCCTGGTCTTTGAGGGGGAGTTCGGTGTCAGCAAGGTTCAACGTTTGACCGGTTGGGGCTACAACCAAGCTGCCAGAAAACTGGAAGAGCTGGCGAAGCAGAATCTGATACGGCCTGTTGAAGAGGCTCCTTACCGGTTCGTTTTGTCATCGGAATGATCACCAACCCATGAGCATGCGCAGAGCTTTCGGCGACGTAGTCGATCTGAGTAATGCAGAGAGTGGGGTCTGCCTTGCCCGTATCGTCTCCGGGCCTGCTGATTGCAATGTCTGCACCGGATTTGTGGTGGGCGTCTGTGACGACCCAAATTGCGTTGAATGGAGGGTCTTGGAAGCCTTGGATGTGCAACTGAGCCCTATCGCTAAGGAGTTCCACCTCGTTTCCGAGTGTGTGATGCGCGATGCTGATCTTTTCACGCCCCTGAACCCGGAGACCTCCTCTGGTCAGTGCCCGGCCTGCGCTGGGACAGCCGTGGTTAACGAATGGCAAGAGCTGTTCTCAGGAAAGCTGAAGGCATACAAAAATCTGGTGTGTGACTGTGGCCATTGGCACGGGGACACCGGAAATCTTGGCGAGTACCAATACCTGGAAGATATTGATCACTGGATTGCTTGGCATCACATTCACATCGAGCAGGAACTCGCCGAGTTGGAGTGGTTGACCCCCGAGGACTTCCTGGGCTTCGTGTTGGGTCTTCAATCAGTACATTCCCCCTGTAATGTCGACGGAATATCGAGGGCTACACCATCATGACCACTCCACCAGTGTCATCGCGGCAACCGCAAGCGGCATTCCGCGCTTTGCGGCCTGCGCAGCTCTCACAAGGCCGCTTCGCTATCATGGCGCACGTCCTCGGTGAAAATGGGAAACCTACCTGTGGAATGGCTTTGGATCTGGTGAATGCAGAACCCGCCGATCGTATCCATGTTGCGGTGCGTTGCCGGCGGCCAGGTTGCTCCAGGCGCTGGCCTGATACTGATCCTCTCGATGAGCACTTCTTCTGCAAAGACCATTCTTGGCTCAACGACCTCAAATCAAGCGTCTGATGGGCAGAACCCGGCCGCTAACACACCTATGGAGAATTAGCATGTCGATGGAGTTTCGAACCCTGGCGGGAAACACCGTGATGATTGATCCAGGTACTGACGGTCAACTAGCCTTTGCATTGCCTGACCCTGTCGCCGAACCTGGCCTTGGCCAAGTTGAAGAAGTACGCCTTCTGCGGAAGCAGATCGAGGCGCTTGTTCGCAGCAAAGGGGATCCGGCGGATGCAGCATTGAGCATATGCGTCTTGCTCGATGAGCACCTGGGATTAGCTGATGAAGGGTTCTTTGACGATGACGATGCGGTCCAGGATGCGATCCTGGCTGCCCGGGCGGCAGATGAGTGAGGAGTGAATACTCCGTGGATCCGCTGCTACCGCTGGTCTGTTTCTAACTCTAACCAAGCATCTCACCCCGCACCTCAATGATCGCGCCGGCCAGGGGGCGACGATCAGCTCTACCACCCCTCCAACGCTCAACTCCCCATTCCGCACGCTATCGCTCCAGATCGGGGGATTGGCTTGAGCTCAAAGCCATCGCATACTGTTCGCATATACAGTATAGGTGGCAATATGTTTTGGGATGACGAGCCGTTGCCAGAGGTGCCCGCCGACATTCTCGCCCAGGCCGCGAAAGGGGCCGACTCGGGGGATATCGGCGACCGCGAGCGTTCGGCTTTGCAGCGGGTGATCGCTATCAACCAGCGGCTATACCGCAGAGCCTGGGAACTGGAACGCAAGGTAGAAGAACTGGAGTCCCATGGGGAATCCATGCGGCAGCAGATTGTAGGCCTGGTCCAACTTACGCGACGACTGGGATACGAACCGTCTACAAAACAGCCCCGCTGATCAGACCGTCCCGCCGGCCGCCTAAGCCCAGAAGCACCTTGAATAATGGGTCAGTTGTAGTGTTATGCGTACGTGTTATGTATTATATTTCCGATTCGATTCCCAAGACCCCCAAGGGTGCTCACGAGCATGGACGGAACCCTTCAACAAGTTACCCCTTGTCGAAAGTGCAACAGCCTCAGCGGCTGGTACGAGAAGAGGATTTGCAAGTACACGCAGATCTTCGAGGCCAACGGGGACGCCTTCGACGCCAGCAACATGGTGCGAGTTCGAGGCGGCGATCGCCGCTTCTGTGTGCAGTGTCATCGCGACATAACCGATCAGATACAGGTAGTCGTCGCCTGACAACGCATTTTCAAGCCCTCATATCCCAAGCGAGAGATCCAGATGAACAAACAGCAAGCAATGCCTCGCGATACTTACATGGATCGCAACGGGCCTTGGATTCGCCCTTTCATTGGGGCGATTCTGATGTTGTTGGGACCTGTGCTGTTGCAGGTCGTGAATTCCACCCCGGCTTGGCTGCCGACCTGGGCGTCGACCTTAGGTGGGGCAGTCGGCTTCGGTTTCGCCGGTTTCTACGCGATCAAGACGGAGACGGTTTCCGCTTTGATCATTCGAGTGTTGGCGAATGCGCTTTGGGCGATGTTGATCGTGTACCTGGTCGTTCATGCGCTTGCCTCTTGAGGAACAACCCGGTGCGAGACCCACTGAAACTGCTCCTCTTTTTCCCTGTTATTCCGATGCTTTGGGGCGGCTTGCAGTTGCAGCTGCAATACCTCGGGTGGATTCCACAGGAAAGCCTGAAGTCGACTGTCTGGTTAATTGTCTGCAGCCTGTTGATGACTCTGCTGGTTGCTTGGGTGCTCAAGAAGTCATCCTCCCAGGAGCGACTCACGCTTGAGATGAAACTGAACAGTATCGTCACAGGCGGAGGAGAGTGTTTCACCGGGGCGTTCTCCTCGGATACCCGGTTCTTGGCTGATTTGGAAGAGTTCCAAGATGTCCTCCACGCCGTTGCGTGGCGTGACTCACGTAACAATGGCCGCTTCATGGCCTGGCGCGAACCGGCTACGGTTCAGATCTGGCCAGGTCCCTTGGGGATCACTGAAATCGAGCTTGAGGTCGTTACCAGGGCCCTTGCTGCAGAGTTCACCTCGCTGGAAGTTGAGGTGATGGAGGCGGCCCCTGAGCTAGAACGTCTCGGCAGCACTGTCCAGGCATGAGCTCAGTGCGCTATTTTTTGGTGTCCTGAATAGGCACATGTGCCTAGAATGCGGGTAGGCACATGTGCCTATTTTCAGATGTTTGGAGGGGTGATGGACGAAGAACAGCGGGAAGCAAACCGGCAAGCGTATCTGGGGCTGCTGAAAACTTTCAATGTGAAGCAAGGTGAGAGTGCGATTCTCATCAACGCCGTCACCAAACGGCCCTGCTCAATTCGTACTGTTCGATCGTGGCTCAACGATCCGACTAAGAAATCATCCCGGCCTTGCCCGTCCTGGGCGGTTAAAGCCTTGGAGGATGGGATCGTGTACATGCAGCAGTTGATGGAGCGTCGAAAGCAGCAGCAAGCCGCGAAGCTGACAGCTGAAGACACACCTAAGTAGGCACATGTGCCTATTGCCTTGATGGTAGGCACATGTGCCTACTTTCGGTATGGCTCAGCTCGAACAAACCCATTAAGCCCGGCCTGCTGGTGGGCTGAGACCGTAGAGCCCCGCTTGTTCCTCTGCGCCCATGTTAGAGCTACGCGCTATACTACGAGACCCCGCTGCAGTGATCTGCAGGCGGGACGGGCCGAGGAGCTGCCGGTACTTACCGCGTGGCAGTTGAACGGCTTTAAAATCCGCTGCCCGGAACTGGGCAGGCCTGCACCATCTTCGAGTGCCGGCAGTCGCGTCAAGCTGGCGCCGAAAGGGGCAGACAAGGCGCCCACGAAATACGCTCTCCCTGTTGCGATTTCGAGAGGTACACATCCCATGAACATGATCGATCCTCAAGCCCTGAAACAATTCGTGCTGGATGCCTTAGAGCATGATAAGGCGAACCTTGGCAGCTATCGTGAGCACCCGGATTTGGAGCGAACCCGGGCCTATCACATGGGGCGTCTAATGCTGCTGCGCGATTTCCATGTGATCACCAAAACAGAACATGATCTGCTTGAAATCGAGCTGCTACGCGCCTGTGTGGAAGAAGCTGACAAGCGCGATGACGAGATTGAAGGCTCACCGCTGGACGAGACGCGCAAAGCGAGCTGATGGCGCTGCCTGGCGATCGGGGCGCCACTAGTGCTCCTTAGCCAGGCAGCAGGAAGCTCGTGTCGATTGCGTCATCAGGGACATCGACGCCCCACCACTCCTTCGCCTTCTCACGGAACATCTGCCATTCGAATTTTGAAGGGCTTCCATGCGTGCAGAGACGGCATTCCTGGGCTCCGGCCATTTGCTCCGAAACAGTGTTGTGCAGGTCGACTCCGCGTGGACTAAACCGAGCAACCGTGGACCCGTCACCGCTATAGTGAATCCACAGGGTCTGTCGGTTTGCTGCAATCTGAAGCTCGTAAAATAGCTCATGGTCAATTTGATCGGTCATGTCCGCCCCTGCTTAATCTGCAAGCCAATTTTCATCTCACGACTCAATCTGGGTTTAAATTAGAATGTCGAAACGCGTTTGTTGTAGAACGTGGTGCCGTCTGGAATGTCTTTGGTTACTAAGCTCATAGCGCCAATCGTTACATTGTTCCCAATCTTCAAGCTGTCAGAAATAATGCAGCTGTTAGCCCCCAAGCAAACGTCGTCGCCAATTATAAGAGAATAGCTTTCTCTACCAAGTGTTTTGATTCCGATAGTAGTGTTCTGGCGGATCAAGAAGTTTTTTCCGATCTGGGCATACCCGCTGATTACCACGCCTGGGAGATGGGCAATCTTAAAACCAGGACCAATCTGCGCGTCCAAACCTATATCTACTGAATATTTTCGATTAAGGCGCTGGCCCATCGCCCGGGCATAGGCCCTGGGGAAGCCACCCTTGGAGTGGAGATATTGAGCCAGTCGGAACAGGAAGAGAAAACGCAGTACATTGTACTTACGGGCACGCTTGACCACATTGAAAAACAGACTTGTTTTTCGACATGGCTGTTTCTTATTGGAAACCTCCATGCGCCAGCATTCGAGTAGTTGAGCGTATTTCAAGATTGGTACCAGATAGTTGAACTGTCTCGCTGGCATGATGGAGGACGAGCTCTCTCGCGTAAAGCGGTTCAGGAAGATGTGGCTCTACTTCTGGGTGGATCCCGCCACTTGCCATGGAATGAAAAAAGCCCCCAGCAAAGCCGGGGGCGGTGTGCATGCTCAAGCCTCAAATTTCTGAGGTTCAGTCATACGGGGTTGCGGCCGTAGAAGGCAGGCCACGCTCTGCGCGGAATTCTTGTGCCATCTGCGCACGACGCATATCGGAGAGGATGTCGAACTCGCGCTCGTATTCAGGGTTGACGCTGCCCATTGCTGCGTAGGCGTCTCGGACCTTCTGTGCTTGTGCTTCGATTGCGTTGATCATGATGTTCCTGGTTGGGTTTGGAGGACTGAGGTGGACGGCTGGTGATCAGCCGGCGGCGAGCAATCGTCCATTCAGCTCTTTGAGCTTCTGGTCGTAGTGCTCAACCAGATCGCTGTATTCCTTCGACTGCCAGCTTTCTAGGCCGCCGGCGTTTAGGACCTGCAAGCAGTAGTCTTTCTGTCCTTGTATAGACAGGACGTCGTCTTTGATCAGTTGCAGATAATGGTTCATGGTGTGTGTCCGCCCGAAGCGTTGTTGGCTAAGTACTCGGTGATGGCGCACATGCAAAAAGAAACTCCGGGCAATAAAAACCCCAGGCAAGCCCGGGGTGTGGTGGAGCGTTCGCCTAAGTGAGCCTGAAGGCGTTATTCACCATCCGCGGCCTGGTCGCGAGGGCGAAGCAGCCGCACTGCATAGGTGCCGCTTACTACGTGGTCAACTTGGGCTGAAAAACGGCTGGTGCCCGCTTCAATTGCCTCTGTCGAGCAGTCTGGGGTGAAGCGCGCAGTCGTTGTGCTCAGCACATTGTTGCCCTCGCTGTAGTATTGAGCGATCAGGCGCCTGGCACCGTCATCCCCGCCTTGTAGGTAAGCGATTGCCTCTTTGATGCCGACCGCTGTTTGGTACTGCTTTTTGGCCACACCAGAGGTGCAGTTGAAACTCAGGTCGTCGACGATCAGCCAACCTTGAGACCCCAACCGATCAGCAATGAGCGTTTTCAGCGCATCGGCATCATCTGCAGTGGTTGCAGGTGAAGTTGCAGTCGCCTCACCTGTTAGGTGTTTTGCGTCGATCCGGTGAGCCAGGTCCTCGGTCACAATGAAGTGCGTGGAGCCAATGGTTCGGACGACTCCACGCCCTTCGATTGGGGACTCCAAGCGATCGAGCAGGGGTCTGGTGTCGCGAATCTCCACTCCCTCTCCGGTCTGGGAGATACGCACGATGCACGCCATCTCGACGATGATCCGTGCAAGCTCCGGGGTCAGGCAGGTCGCTATTTTCACGAGTGTTGTCATGGTTTCTCTCCTGAGGAATTGAACATCGTGCTCAGGGATGAGTTACATGGCAGAACAAGGACGCTGGCGCTCGCCGGCACATCCGTTACACGCGTGCGTGAGCCATCTCCATGGGCAAGTTCAACCAGATTACCCTTCTGAGGAGTGCCACCCATGAGCAGCAACAAAACCGTTCCTGTCGCCGAGTACCGTCGTGCCTATGACCGTCTCCACCGCAAGGTCAATGACTACCATGCCTGCTGCAGTGCCGGTGAAGTTTCCCATTGGAAAGAGATGACCCAACGTGTTTTGGCTGAGGTCTCGAACATTTCGTGCTCGCGTGCGAAACCTGATGATGTCGAAAACATGGCCAAAGCGCGTGCGAGGGTCGAGGGCTACCTGGCCGCAGCCGACGAGCGAATCGAGGCCTACAAACGCGCTGCGTGACGTTTTCAATGCGAGCAAAAAAGTGATTATTGGCGGATGAGCAGTATGGAATACCTTCAATACACGCCGGCGCCGTCGGCACGCAGTGCTGATGTTCGCCGCATGCGTGCGGCATTGGCGAATGCAGGCTACATGGCCAGCGAGAACGATATCGAGCGTCTGTGGGATGACTACAGCTTCGCGAGACGCTTCTACAAGGCAGGTTGGTTTGATTTGCCCCAGGACGATGAGCAACTGCTGGAGATTCTGCTTGTTGGGTTCAAGGTGAAGCCTGTCCCCTACGACGATGACGATTCTATACAGTGGCCTTCGAACTGGTAGTACCTTCCGACAGGCCTGATCCCCTAACGCTGCACCACCCCGTTCTGCTCACGCAGTTCGGGGTTTTTTACACCTGCGCTTCCTGCTCAGGAGGGCAATGTCAGTGAGGGGCAACTCAAAGAGCCTGCGGCGATCGGCTGCTGATACCCGCAGCTTCGGCCGCGGGAGCTGCCGTCTGGGGTGGCTTATCAGGTGTTGTTGGCCATTCCTAGCTATACGGCCAACCCACTCCTTGAGGAAGAACCCAATGCAAACCATGCCCGTGACCATCGCCATGCTGCGCAACATTGCACCCGTTTCAGTGGGCGCCAGCCAGTTCAACGGAAAGCCAGTGTTCAAAGCCTACTCGAAGACCGTGGACCGCTATTTTGAGCTGCGCGGTGACGCCTCAACCAGCGATCACTATGCAGCACTGGTTGCCGAGTTCGGCGACGCAATCAGCAAGCCTGCGGCAGATCATGATGTCGAGCAATGCCCCCGGTGCTTCACCGATCTTGAAGTATTCCAGGTTGGCCTTTGCGACGACTGCCAAGCACTCGGTTGCTGAACCAATAACGTTTCATCCACCCGGCCCACGAGGCCGGGTTTTTTGTGCCTTGCAGATGGTGGGCAGGTAGTTCATTGTTGATTATTGTTGTCCTATAGTTTAAAAAAGAAGCTTCCCTCAGCCCTGCGTGGATGGGCCGAAGGTGGAAGGGGTCTGGATGACCAACTGTTGCCATACATAATTTTCGAGGACTCTGCATGCCTGATCCATTCGCACATCACCTGCGGCTTAAGCGCCCATGTGCGAACTGTCCATTTCTCAAGGAGGGAGCGATCGAGCTTGCGCCTGGGCGATTGGACGGGATTATTGAAGGGCTGATGGAGGATGATCAGAGTACATTCCAGTGCCACAAGACGGTCCACTCACGAAAAGGTGGTGAATGGGATGAAGACGGCAATTACAAGGCCTCGGGCCATGAAGCCATGTGTGCTGGTGCTGCGGCTTACCTGATGAAGAATAGAAGTCCCACGGTCGCCATGCGGTTTGCTTTTGCTACGGGAGCCGCAACGCCTAGTGACTGGGATGATGTAGCAGCTTCAATAATCGATTGAATCAGGCGGCATGCCGCCGGGCCTTCACAATTTCGGGTGCAAGAATTTGGAAAACGAAGTTCAACTCCAAGATCGTCCATTGACGCCAGACGAGTTCAGAAACCATTACAAGAAGCGGGGCTGGAACGGCCGTATGCTTGCCATTCGCTGGAAGAAAACAGCTGTATGGATCAGCAAGGTGGTCAACGATCCAGACCGTGATCCGCACTGGGATGACGCGGTCCGCGGCTTGCCAAAAATTGTGATCACCAAGAAGTCAAAGGCGAAGTAGGCGCGATCGGCACCGAGGATCCGCGCAGGTCTTGGCCGTCTGGCTCGTTATACTCCTGGCAGAATGAAAGTCGAATGAGGCGTATGTAATTGCGTTCCGCATCTCCCTGAGTCATGCAACGCAAGCCTCAGGAGATTGCACATGGGAACACTCAACTCGACCCCTACTGGTCCGGAGATGCCTCTCAAATTGTGGGGAGGAGAACAAGGCCAGCGGCTGCGTCGCGCCCAGGCACGTCACGAGAGAATGGTAGCCAAGGCGATCAACGGCAACGTATCTAGCCGCCGTCTCAAACAATTGGTCATGCGCTATGACCGGATACTTCTCGCCGCCGTAAAGCTCGTGCCTCGGTAGCAAGGAAGAATCACGACCATCAAAAAGCCTCAGCCATGCTGAGGTTTTTTTTTGGTGCGCCAGGCATGGCGCGTTGCGCGCAAGCGCAACCAGCTTGGCTGTGGTGGCCACGCTGGTGACTGGGAGGTGAAAGTCCTCTACACACCCGGCAAGGGGAAGTGTTAGCCAGAGGCAAGGGTGTCGCGGGTGACTGCGAATCTGAAGGAAGCCCGAGGCAAAATGCTGGCCTGACGAACAGGAAGCGGATAGAGGCGGCGCAGCGGGGTAAGAAGGCCAAAATCTTCAAAGCCCAATACTTGCACGGAACGCTGTGACGTAGATCCGACAGGCATAAGCAGGAAGGTCGCGCGAATTACCCTGGGAGATCTGCACGTTTGCCAGTGTGCTACCGAGCGTCGAGAGGCGATGGGATGAGCGTGCAGAAGTCAGCCGAAGCCGTAGTAAGTGGCGAATAACCGCGCCACCAAGGGCCGAACAGGTTATGCCGCCAGTAGGCGTCAGAGTCTCGTTGAATACCGAAATGCAGAAATTTCTCCAAGAGAAGACTGTGACTCCGAGTCCCGGACAGAATCCGAGGATGACGGCTGACAGCGCAAAGGTATCGACGGCATCTGTGACGTGGACGAACGCGGAGCCGGACACGCTGATGGCGCGGGTGCTTGCACCGGCCAACCTCAGACGTGCGTATCAGCGCGTGGTCAGCAACAAGGGCGCGCCGGGTGCCGATGGCATGACGGTCGACGACTTGGCGGACTACGTGAATCAGTATTGGCCGATCCTCCAGAGGAGGTTGCTGGCCGGCGAATACCACCCGCAAGGTGTACGCGCCGTCGACATCCCCAAACCCAAAGGCGGCACCCGACAACTGGGCATTCCCTGCGTCGTGGATCGCCTGATCCAACAGGCACTGCTGCAACAGCTCACGCCGATCTTCGACCCGCTGTTTTCGGATTACAGCTACGGCTTCCGTCCGGGCAGAAGCGCCCACCAAGCCATCGAGACAGCCCGCGCCCATGTGGCGGCAGGGCATCGCTGGTGCGTGGAACTCGATCTTGAGAAATTCTTTGACCGGGTCAACCACGATCTCCTGATGGCGTACGTGGCGCGCCAAATCGTAGATAAACGCGTGCTCAGACTGATCCGGCGGTACCTCCAAGCCGGTGAGATGTCGGGTGGGATCGCCAGCCGACGGCAGGAAGGGACGCCGCAAGGCGGCCCGCTCTCGCCGTTGCTGTCGAACATCCTGCTCAACGAACTCGACCGCGAGCTGGAACGGCGGGGTCATCGCTTCGTGCGTTATGCCGACGATGCGAACATCTATGTGCGCAGCCCTCGTGCTGGCGAACGAGTGATGGCCAGTGTTGAGCGCTTCCTGAATCAGCGCCTGAAACTAACGCTGAATCGGGATAAGAGCCGAGTAGCCGGGTCTTGGATGTGTGATTACTTGGGTTACGGGATGAGCTGGCATCAGCAACCGAGACTGAGAGTGGCGACGATGAGCCTGGGTCGCTTGCGCGACCGGCTCAGAGAGCTGCTACGTAAAGCGCGGGGCCACAAGGTGGCGACTGTCATCGAGCGGATAAACCCCGTGCTGCGCGGATGGGCGGGCTACTTCAAGCTGAGCCAGAGCAGACGGCCACTTGAGGAATTGGACGGCTGGGTGCGTCACAAGCTTCGCTGTATCGTCTGGCGTCAATGGAAGCGGCCCTCTACGAGGGCGCGCAACTTGATACGCTTGGGACTTAATGCGGCGCGGGCGTGGAAATCGGCAGTCAATGGCCGAGGCCCATGGTGGAACTCGGGAGCGCCCCATATGAATCAGGCGTTGCCGAAGAAGCTGTGGGACCGCCTCGGGCTGGTCTCGATACTGGATACGATAAACCGACTTAACCGTATAACCTGAACCGCCGTATACGGAACCGTACGTACGGTGGTGTGAGAGGACGGCGGATGTGAATCCGCCTCCTACTCGATCCCGCTGAAAGGCGATCGGCGCAGCTGCAGGGAGCCGGCGAGCTGGCTTATTCATCTCATCTGTGCGTTTACGATACATAACGCGTACGTGTAATATCAGCGACTCATATCCAGGAGCCCCCCTCAGCCATGCATACACCTTCCTCTGCTCGTAAAACCCAGCTGAGTATCCAGGTGCTGCCAGAGGCTGAAGCCTGATGCTCCCCGTCGACGAACTGAAGGCTGTCAGGGCCCGTGTCACAGAGTGCCTGGGGCTGGCGGCGTCTCATCTTTCCCGTGACATTCCAGAGATACCGGTCCTGTTTAACCTCACTGGTAAATCCGGTGGCATGTTCAGGTACCGCAAAGACAAGGGAACTGGCCGGTGCTACGACCTGCAGTTCCGGTTCAACCGCATTTTGGCGCGAGAGAATCTCTCAGAGTACCTCGATCAAATCTGTCCGCATGAGGTCGCCCACTATGTCACTCACCTGGTATGGGGGGCAGAGGTCGATCCGCACGGGGCCGAATGGACTCAGATTATGGTTGAGGTGTTCAAGGTCCAGGCCGACAGATGTCACCAGCTTGACACATCGAGATCGGTGAAGAGGGAGTTCCTGTACCAGTGCGGGTGTGAAGGTAGAACATTCCGGTTATCGACCAAAAGGCACAACAGCATGGTCAGGCGGACGGCCCTATACAGCTGCAATGCTTGCGGTCAGCTCCTGGCTTTCATCCGAGAGGCTGATAAGGCTGCGGCCCAGGTCATCTCAAAGCTGTTCATTAGCACCCCGGGCCCCGCGATCGACACTGCTCAAGCTGACCGGATCGCCAAGCTCATCATTGATCACCAGGTGAACCAGGTCGTCATTGACTGCTCAATCACGGGTGAGCGCTACCGCCAGCTGATAAGCAAGAAATTGAATGTCCCGTTGGCCTCGGTGACTAGGCATCCGACCCCCGACACCCTGCCAGGCGGGGTGACTCACGCCATCGTCTTCGGCGATGGCCAAGACGATCGCCAAGGGCGCGTAGCCAAGGCTTTCGAGCAGCGAGGGGTGAAGGTACGGATGGTGCGAGCAGGTGTTGGCTGAGGTGGCGGTTATGAAAGCGCCCATTACCACTGAAGCAATTTGCGTAGAGCCCACCATGCGTCATACCGAACCTACCCAGCAATACCCCGATGCCGCGGACACTTTCCGCCTGAAAGCATTCCGAGTCGTCACCGGCGAACTGTTCGCTGCAGCCAATGCGCAGCATGCGCTCGACATGGCCAAATCGCACCTCTCACAGCCCCAGCTCAGCCTGCGTGACGTCGTCGCGGCGAACCACTGGGATTGGGTGGTAACCGATGAGAATGGCGTTGAGCTCGCCGCCGGCGCTTCGGCGCTACTCGCCCGGGCTACCGCACCGGGCTTGCTTGGTCGTTGCAGAACAGACCATTCCTACCAGACCGTGTTCGTCGAAGATCTGAGCGGACGATGCTTGGAATGGGCCATGCGTGAAGCGAGCTTCAAGGCATTTGGTTTCATGATGAGCGCTGAGCCTGGCTGCCCAGTCGCCACTCAGAGGGACGCCGTACGGCGGTGGCTTGGGGATGTCGTGAGCGTCCCTGCAGATCTACATATCCTGGACGTGCAAGCGGCGTGAGCCTTTTGCATGCCGGCACCATGCACCCAGCGGCAGGGGAGAGGCCTCACGTCATACATGTCCGTGTGGGCCATCTCCACCTACAAACTTAACGCACATGAGGTGCCGCACCATGACTAACCCAAACCAAGCAGTAGCAGTCTCCACTGAAGGCCGTGTACCAGCTGATTGGAAAGCTCCTGACTTCTATCAGCCATTGGACCTTCTGCGGGCCAAGCTGGCGTTCCAGTTCGGTGATTTCGCACATCTTGTGCTCAGTCAGTTCGAAAAAGCGAAGACAGCCTACATGGGCCGCGATTTGTCGCAGGCTCAGTTCCCCCGCACTGGCGAGGAGGCGATGATCGAGCTTGAGGTTCGAGCTCAAACCCTGCAGTGGGTTGTTGAAATGGCCGGTCTGACAGGGAAAGCTGTCGACTACGCAGCCAACCGCTATCACGAGGACACCGCGTTCTTGCTGGTCTACTCGATGCCAAACGAAGATGGGCTCCAGACGTTCCGCTGTGGTGGTGGTAGCCCGGGCGCCGCTCTTGCTCAATTCGCGCAGCAGAATCCTGACCGAGTTCAGCTCGTGCAGGAGATCTTTGTGGACAAACGAAGCCTTCAGCCGGAAGCGGCATAACGATTCACCCAAACCCCACCGCTGCGGATTCCACGGTCATCTGCCCATTCCATGAGCATCTGACCACCGATTCCACGCTGATCCGGCCACCCATTCCACGCGCATCCGGCCACTGATTCCACGGCCATCCGGCCACTCAACCGGGCAGGCAGCTACGCAGGATTTCTTCACTACCATCGACCTCTTTTTCGAAGCAGAGAGGTCGTCGTGGAGCGTTTATCCATGCGTAAGATTCGCGAAGTACTACGTCTCAAGTTCGAGGTCGGACTATCAGCTCGCCAGATTGCGGTCAGCGTGCAGGTCGGTCGTGTCACCGTCGGCGACTACCCTCAATCGTTTTGCCGCCAGTGGTCTCAGTTGGCCCTGTTCGTTGTCCGATGCCGAGTTGGAGCAGCAACTGTTCCCGCCGGCCCCGGCGGTTGCCAGCGAGAAGCGGCCTTTACCCGATTGGGCATGGGTGCATGCCGAACTGCGCCGCCCCGGGGTGACCCTGGCGCTGCTCTGGCAGGAGTACCGCCTGAGCCAGCCGCAGGGCTTTCAGTACAGCTGGTTCTGTGAGCACTACCGGGCCTGGCAGGGCAAGCTGGACGTGGTGATGCGTCAGGAGCACCGCGTCGGCGAGAAGCTGTTCGTCGACTATGCCGGCCAGACGGTGCCGGTTATCGACCGCCACAGCGGCGAGATCCGCCAGGCGCAGGTGTTCGTCGCGGTGCTCGGCGCGTCCAGCTACACCTTCGCCGAAGCCACCTGGTCGCAGCAGCTGCCGGACTGGCTAGGCTCGCATACCCGTTGCTTCGCCTTCCTCGGCGGCGTGCCGGAGATCGTGGTGCCGGACAACCTGCGCAGCGCGGTGAGCAAGGCCCATCGTTACGAGCCGGACATCAACCCCAGCTACCGCGACCTTGCCGAGCACTACGGAGTGGCGGTGGTGCCGGCGCGGGCACGCAAACCGCGCGACAAGGCCAAGGCCGAAGTCGGCGTGCAGGTGGTCGAGCGTTGGATCCTCGCGGCCCTGCGCAACCGTCAGTTCTTCTCCTTGGACGAACTCAACAGCGCCATCTCCGTGTTGCTGGAGCGGCTCAACCAACGCCCGTTCAAGAAGCTGCCGGGCTCGCGCCAGACGGCCTTCGACAGCCTGGATCGTCCGGCGCTGCGCCCCCCTGCCGGAGCAACCCTACGTCTACGCCGAGTGGAAGAAAGCGCGGGTGCACATCGACTACCACGTCGAGGTCGATGGGCATTACTACTCGGTGCCGTATCAACTGGTGAAGAAGCAGCTGGAGGTGCGCCTGACGGCGCGCACCGTCGAGTGTTTCCACGCCAACCAGCGAGTGGCCAGCCACCTGCGCTCAATGCACAAGGGCCGGCACAGCACGCAGGCCGAGCACATGCCCAAGAGCCATCGCGAGCATGCCGAGTGGACGCCACAACGGCTGATCCGCTGGGCCGAGCAGACCGGGCCGAACACCGCCGGCGTGATCCGGCACATCCTCGAACGGCGCATCCATCCGCAGCAGGGCTACCGGGCCTGCCTGGGCATCCTGCGCCTGGGCAAAACCCACGGCGAAGTGCGCCTGGAGTTGGCCTGCCGTCGCGCCATCAGCCTCGGCACGTGCAGCTACAAGAGCCTCGAATCGATCCTGCGCCAGGGGCTGGAGAACCTGCCGCTGGCCCAGCAGCACCTGCCCCTGCTGCCGGACGACCACGCCAACCTGCGCGGCCCCGGCTACTACCACTGAACACAAGGAATCCCACCATGCTGCCCCATCCGACCCTGGACAAGCTGCAAACCCTGCGCCTGCACGGCATGCTCAAGGCGCTGAACGAACAACTGAAAACCCCGGACATCGACAGCCTGAGCTTCGAGGAACGCCTCGGCCTGCTGGTCGACCGCGAGCTGACTGAACGCGACGACAAGCGCCTGAGCAGCCGCCTGCGCCAGGCCCGGCTCAAGCACAACGCCTGCCTCGAAGACATCGACTACCGCAGCCCGCGCGGGCTGGATAAGGCGCTGATCCTGCAACTGAGCGGCGGCCAGTGGCTACGCGACGGCCTCAACCTGATCATCGGCGGCCCCACCGGTGTCGGTAAAACCTGGCTGGCCTGCGCCCTGGCCCACCAGGCCTGCCGAGAAGGCTACAGCGTGCGTTACCTGCGCTTGCCGCGTTTGCTGGAAGAACTGGGTCTGGCCCATGGCGACGGGCGCTTCGCCAAGCTGATGAGCAGCTACGCCAAGACCGACCTGCTGATCCTCGATGACTGGGGCTTGGCCCCGTTCACCGCCGAACAGCGGCGCGACATGCTGGAGCTACTGGACGACCGCTACGGCCAGCGCTCGACCATCGTTACCAGCCAGATGCCGGTGGACAACTGGCACGAACTGATCGGCGATCCGACCCTGGCCGACGCTATCCTCGACCGCCTGGTGCACAACGCTTACCGGATCAATCTGAAGGGTGAATCAATGCGCAAACGGACGCAGAAATTGACGACGCCAGCCAACCCGGACTAACAATGCCACCCCTGCGTCGCTGCGCTCCGACTGCCCGGCCGGATGGCCGTGGAACAGGTGGCCAGATGGCCCTGGAATGCCTGGCCAGATGAGAGCGGACTGGGTGGCCGGATGGCGTGGAATCCGCACCTTGTGCAAGGCTTTCCGCAATGTCGTGCGCCGTGGGATTGGCTGGTTTGAGTACCATGAAGGCTTCAAACCCTACATGCGCCACCTCCCCGATATCGTCTCCAAGCCATTGAGCGACGCGCTTGTGAGCTGGCACATCGTCTCCAATGTCATTAAACAGCTTGAGATAGGCTTTAGCAGGGGCGATGACAGTGCCGTAGTCGCCTGAGCGCATTTCATCGAGATGAAGCGCATAATCGTTTCGCTGTCGTGCGTGCGCAGCTGTTTGCTTTGCTCGGCGAGCGCGCTCCCTTTCATCTTGCTTGGTCTGCCACTCTGACAAAACCGGCGCAACAAGATTTTCGACCCACTCCATTAGCTCAGTGGAGTGCGCAGCGAAGCGTCTTGCGACTGCACGAACCTCAGAGCCATTCTGTTCGTCATGCGGAGTGAGCTGAACCAAATGGCGCCAACGTTCATCGCTGTGATCCGAGTGATCAAGCGTCTCGAGTAACGCAATCACATCAGCGGCGTTCGGCGCAAAAGCGGATGACCGCTCTCTCAACCGCCAGGCTAATTGCCAAAGATTGTGATGACTGGGTCGTTCGAGTAGTACATATCGCTGTACGGCCTGGCGTAAACGATCTTCGCGGCGTATGAGGATCTCGAGCTGCTGGCGAGATTCGCGGTGATATCCGGCGCTAGCATCAAATGGTTCTAGCCAAGACCAGAGCTTTTCGGCGGTGACGCCACCGGTTTCTACGCGACGTGCGGTCAGGTGATATGCCAAATCAGTTAAGACGTCATTTCCGGGACGGTCGTACCGCTTGCCAAGTGTTTCTGCTGCTACGGCTAAGCGGTCAAGTATCCCTTCAATCCTAGAGTCAGGAAGCCGCATTTTTAGGCCTAACAGTACCCCAATCGTACTGCTGTTATTGAGGGCGTGAGCGACCACTAGATCGACGATAAGTCTGTCGTCTACACGCTCGTAACCAATCTCATCAATCAGCTCGATGGCTAGTCGAGTCGAAAGTTCATCTTCATAGCCGTGTAGCGCGTGCAGGATAGTCGACCAATCATCCTCACCATCTATTTCGGAAAGAGCATCACCTGCGGCTCTCCGGATCGCGAAAATGATCTTTGGTTCGAGAATTATCCTTCGCAAATCAACTGTTAACTGTGAAGCAATCTTTTGACCTTTTACTGCTTCGAGCAGAAGGAGGCATAGACCAAATGGCGTGTCCGGCGCTGTAATCAGTCGCCGTATGTCTCCAATGAGCTCGGGTTGTGTGATGCCACGTAACGAATAAGGTTGCCAAGCCCGAAAACGAGGATTGTCGGTAGCCAGTACCTCTAGTGCGGCAAGTAGCGAGCGAGCCTGCTCGACGGTGAGATCGTCTGCATCACCATATTCGATCACGCCCATCGGATCAGTGGAGATTACCGCTTGAGCAAGAGCTGGCTCATGAGCAAGCCACGCATGAATGCCACGTAAACTTGCCGGCACGAGTCCATGGCTGTGAAACATTGAAAGCAGGCGCCTGCGTTTTTGCGGGGTGTCAGCCTGTTTCACGAGCCATTGAGCCCCGAGATATTCGCCGACACGACGATGCACATAGCCAAACCGATCGGCACCATCGGCTTTGAATAACCGTGTGCCAAGCATTTCCCCTATGAACTCTCCGTCAGGAAGGCGAGAAATATCGGCGAGCTGCACCTCGCCTTCAGCGGAGTTGGCTGCGGATGCTCGAACGATGACTTCGCTGCCAGTAAGAATCAAACCAGCAAAGGCAGCGCCTGCGGTGTCAAGACCTGTTTCTCGTGCGAGCTGGATGTGGGCCTTCGCATCCCGGTGCTCGACGCGCAAAACCTCAACTGCTCGACTGAAGAGCTCGCTACGTGTCTCCGGCAGCTTTCCCGATCCGGCGACAGTGGAGATGAGTTTGAGGGTCTGTGGATTGCCAAGTAGCCCGTTGAGCCCGCGCGCGTTGAAATGCTCGACCACCGTTCTGGCGCTCTCGACCCCAAGGGAGACACTTAGAAAGATTGTTGCATCATCTTCATCAAAGGGCTCTAGATGCAGCTCAAGCGGCTCCTCTGGATACTGCTCACGAATAGCCTCTATCCCAGTGGCGCTGCGCCAGTCCGCGACACGGCACGATAGCACGAAGTGCGGGTAGCCAAGTCTTCCAAGCTGGCGTAGCACTAAGTCCACCGCATCACCTTCTTGTTGAGCGTTTACCTCATCAAGTGCATCAATCACCAGCGTCTTGGCGTCGCCCAGTAGTGTTCTCGGGTCATGACGATTGATCAGTTGGCGAGCGGTGCAGCGTGCATAGCCGGGAGCGGTTGCAAGCCATTCGAGCAGATGTGACTTTCCCATTCCCGCTTCCCCGAGAATGAGAAGAGGTTCGTTCCGCTCATGCAGCTCGACTTGAGACAGCTTGGCTCGACCGTTTGGGATTTCGTACCAAAGCGTCCGTTCAACAATCTCGTGCACCGTCAAATTTGCACATTCACTCATGTCTTACCGACGCCTCATCCGGTGCCCAAGCCTGATTCTATCCTGCTGAGATTTAGGGTTGAAAGCTGCCATTCAGCGTGGTGTAACTGAATCGCCCCTAGTTTCGTAGACACCTCCAAGCCTCATAATGAGGCCCAAATAGGAGGTGCCATGAGTCGTCAGCGTTACCCCGAAGAATTCAAGATCGAAGCGGTCAAGCAAGTGACCGAGAAAGGCAAACCCGTCGCCGATGTCGCCCAGCGCCTGGGCATGTCCGTGCATAGCCTTTACGCCTGGATCAAGGTCTACAGCAAGCCCCAAGAGCAGCGTCAGCAAGACGACGATCAGCAGGCCGAACTGCGCAAGCTGCGCGCTGAACTCAAGCGCGTGACGGAAGAGCGAGACATCTTAAAAAAGGCCGCCGCGTACTTTGCCAAGGAGTGCGGCTGAAGTACGCCTTCATCAAGAAGCACTCGACTGATTACCCGGTGCGGCGCCTTTGCCAAACCCTCAAGGTGCACCCCAGCGGCTACTACGCCTGGCTGGCCGAGCCTCAATCTGCCCGAGCAAAAGAAGATCAACGTCTGCTTGGCTTGATCAAACACGCTTGGCTAGAAAGCGGAGGTGTATACGGCTACCGCAAAATTCACGATGACCTACGTGAGCTGGGAGAGGAATGCGGACGAAATCGAGTCGGGCGCTTGATGCAGGCGGAGGGGCTGCGTTCGCAAACGGGCTATCGGCGGCGTCCAGGGTTTTACGGTGGAAAACCAACAGTGGCCTCGCCCAACCACCTCGCGCGGCAGTTCAAGGTCAGTGAGCCGAACAAGGTCTGGGTGACAGATATCACTTACATCCGCACCTATGAAGGATGGCTCTATCTGGCGGTAGTGCTGGATCTGTTCTCACGCCAAGTAATTGGTTGGTCAATGAAGCCAAGGATGTGCAGCGACCTGGCTATCGACGCAATGTTGATGGCTGTGTGGCGACGCAAGCCACAGCAGCAAGTGATGATTCACTCAGATCAAGGTAGTCAGTTCAGTAGCTCAGATTGGCAAAGCTTCTTGAAGGCTAACAATGTAATCAGCAGCATGAGCCGGCGGGGAAACTGCCACGACAATGCCGTAGCCGAGAGCTTTTTCCAGCTTTTGAAGCGGGAGCGAATCCGACGAAAGATCTACACAACCCGTGAAGAAGCCCGAAGTGATATTTTCGATTACATCGAAATGTTCTATAACCCTAAACGCCGACACAGCAGTGCTATGCAGCTGTCTCCAATAGAATATGAGAAACGCTATTTCCTGAGCTTGGAGAGTGTCTAGGAAACCAGGGGCGATTCAAACAGCTACCGAGCACCTGTTGATCAATGAGTAGTTCCGCCGCCAATACCTAGGGCTTTCATTTGATAATCGGTTACAGCTTGAAACAGAGACTCTGCAATCAAGCGTAACCTTTCCACTTCGACTGCGGGTGCGCCTGTTTCTTGAGCTACGTGATACCGCCGCATGGCATCAATTGCCTCGGTGTAGGCAGGATGATCGGGAAACAGAATTTTGGGCGGAATGGGCATTTGTGCTCCAGCGTCAGTGCATTGGTTCGGCCAGGCTGTCGGTTTCCATCAACTGGACATTCATCACCACGCTATCGAGAATTTTCGCCAGCAGTCAGAGCCGCGCAAGCCCATATCTAGAGCTTCTCGACGCTCCGTAGCGCTCGAAGGGCCTCGTAAAGCAGCGGCTCCACTGCCATTCAAGGTTCGCTTCTTACTCTTTTGTATAACGCTCTACTACGCCGCGGCGGAATTGAAAGCAGTATCGTAGTGATGGGGGCTGAGCTTTCTTGTACCTGCTCTGTGGCGTCAAGCGCGACGTGTTAACCACTTTTTTGATGTGTTAACCATAGTGCTTTACAGGTCAAAAAAGTGGTTAACAACCAGCGAGTCCAACCCCATGTTCGCATTGCCATCAGTTCTACGGGGAGGGCGGTTTTGGCTGGGAAAGGCTAGCACCAAGATCTAGCTGTTCGGCTTCCATCGCCACCTGCTTGAGCAAATCCGCTACCGATCGATTTTCCTTCAGAGCATAGCTACCTACTAAAAGTGTGACAGGGTGCACGGCTAGGACCGGAGCTATGGAGTCAAGCTTCTCAATCGTGGGTACGTACCTTCCTCTTTCCAGCGTACTGATATAGGTACGGCTGCTGACCGTTGCGAAATCCTCCTGCGTAAGCTTTCGCTTGACTCTCACCCATTGCAGTACCCGACCAAAGGCGCTTTTCAGTTCCACTTTGCATCTTCCGCAAAAGGAAAGATGAGGCACCCGCGAACAGTATATGACTACAATGTATGCTGTTCATTTGAGAGGACGCTGGAATGTTTATCACCAACCGATGGGCAGAGGTGGATCGCTCCCACGCCTGGCTGGCGGAGGATCAGCAGGCTTGGCACTTCGTAGAGCAACGGCTTTCATCGCCCTGGCTCCACATCACGGTTACGAGAGCCCGGGGAGAGGACACGTGTGTCGAAGTCTTCTTTCTGGAGGACATGCGGGGGCTTGAGCATTTCACTCGAATGGCCGCAGGCGGAACAGCTGCGCTATCCCTCCGAATTGTCACCCCTGGATGGATGAATGGTAGCGGGGGGTGGTCAATGGAGCCTCTGGAGGCTATCCATGAAAGCGAGGATGGCTTGCACAGGTGTTACACGGTTCAGAACGGCCGGCGCTATTGCCAGCCTAACAGCACCGATTGCCTGAGCCGGTGTGACTTCAAAGAGCTTTACCGACGAGAATAGGCCTCTTGCTAGGACGTGGCGTCGTCGAAGTACCGCCTAGGGTCAATAGCGTCCTCTGTCATGAGTTGTGCGGCTTTTACAATCGTCTGAATCAATCGATTATTCTCGACCTTCGCTTTTTCGAGCTGCGTTTCGAGAGCGAAAATCCTGGCATCTCTATCCTTTCGTCCTGCCTTTTTTACATCTAAGAGATATGAGTGGGTATCAGCATATAAAGCCCGGATTTCCTGATCCCTCCAGAGAGTTTGGCGACTGACAGCGGTTTTTTGAGCAAGCCCACCTTGTGTGAGCGGCCCCGTAATCCGACCCTCCTTATAATCAGCAAGAATAGACCTCGCAAGCTCCTTCCATTTTTTATCCTGCTTCACGATGACACCTATTTTGATTTTTATATGCATTTAAAGCTGCCTTGCAGCTCTTAACCATATCGCAAACAAACAACACATGCTGATCGAATTCATGGGTGCTGTCGAGTTCAGCCTCGATACTAGCTGTTATATCAATTCGGTTCTCAGAAATCACCTTCATAATTCGCTCATATTCTGTTAGTAAAGTCTCAATGGCGGCCTTTGCTTCTAGATCTTCTGGGTTGAGATGAAAGGATTTGCACCCCGCTTCCGTGCCGAACCCTCTGACGCACATGAGGCCTCTATCACAAGGGCTGATGTACAACTCACGTGAGCATCCGCCCCATGGTGTTAGATTTAAAATGCTCAGCTTCTGGATGATCATTTCTTCAATTAGAACATCAGCGACTTGCTCCTCCCGCCATCGGATGACTAATTTTCCCAAAAAGTCTTCGGGTGGGTGATCGGTCAAGTATAAAGATCTTACATATTCTGCCCGTTCTTTAGCCGTGCGATAGTCATAGTGACGGCTCTGGCGTGGCGTACGCCCCATCCAGAGGTCTACCGCTGTCTCAGAGGGGCCGGCGCGTAGGATGGCCGTGGTAACCCAGCGGCGGATCTGGTGGGGGGTGATGGAAAATATCTTCCCGTTCCGGTCCCTCAGATCAAGGCGTTGAAAAATCGTAGTTTTTGACGAATTGGTAGAAAGGTAGTTGTAAAGGTCCGCCCTGGAAAGCGGGCGCGGGATAATACCTTGCTGTGAGACCGTATTAAATTGGTTCTCCCAGATAACAATCAAATTGTCGCTGAGTTTGTTAGGGTGGCCCTTAGTCGTAAATTTTGCGCTATAAGGTGCTTCTTCTCCGTCATCGGGCATCGAAAATTGTTCGTCAAAGTGGCGTTGCAAATGGGATCTGTACCTTTTTTCTAGAGCCCGCTTGAATAATCTGATGTCTATGGCCAGAGAGGGAACCCCCGCTCCCATCCCTCTTCTAGACAGCATGAGTTTTCTAATGCGGGCCCACTCTCTTTTAATATCGAACAGCTGCACGTATGAGGGCAGGGCACCAGGCTTGAAGAGCCCGCATTTGACCATCCCCTTAAGAAATACTCGAAGCTCGTCATTAAACCACTTGCATTTATTTACCGACGATTTCGATGACTTGGTGTGAACCCCGATGTCTAGCACCGAAACGCTGTAGCGACTCTTTTTGTAACCATTCAGGTATTTAGACCAGTCCCACCTAAGTATTCGTTCGTCTATCCAAACCGCAAAGCGTGCTGCTGTTATTCTAGGAAGTTCAACGGCGCAGCCGTAATATCGCCCGCCGCTGCAAAGCTCTTTGGCTGATATCTCAAAGCAACTCGTTAATTCGTCAACAAAGTAGTGGTGCTCTACGGTTAGGTCCAGCGATGTGAGCTGATCTATAGCTCCGGGCTCTAATGGGTTTTTTTCTCGGTAGATGGTGAGTGCTTTATCTACAAAGGAGAAACCATTTGCTTCGATATCAAGGGCCCGCTCTCTTGCATCATGGCAAAATGCTTGTAAATATTCAAAGGCTTCTGTGAGTGGAGTGCTCCATAAATCTGCGACTGGTACGGCGGCTGGTATAAGATTTTTCTCAACAGGGACCCGCACGAAAGTTGTATGAGTATCATGGTCCTGAAAGAGGCAATTTTTCGGCAAGTTTGTGATTTCACCCACCCTCAAGCCGAGCGCCATGCCGAAACAAGTCGCTTCTAGACGTACTCTGTCGAAGCCATTGATTGGCTCAAGGCTTGGATCATTTTTTATAAGGCATCGGGCTTTCGCGATGCCCTCGTGTAAGTCAGGAGAGAATAGGGTTTCTTCTCTGTGTCTGAATTGTTCAGAGGTGAGCTCAAAGTTGCTGTGTGTCGGGTTAGGTACGCCAGTCTTCCACTTGATGAATCTATCAAGGAACCGAAGCGGTACCCCACTGTTGGTTATGCTGAAGTTGTTGAGGAAATTTAGAAAAGCCTTAAGGGCGTTCGCTCGATGATACACCGTGGCTTCAGAATGATCTTGCCTCATTGAGTCCACGGTGGTGTCAAAAACCTTGCGTGTTATGTCGCTCCATTTGATGTCAGAGTTAAGCATTACGGCTGAGAGCCTTCTGACCGCTGCCATTCGTCCGATGACCAAGGTGGCCGACGGACGCCTAAGCATTTCATGGGCTATGAAACAGCGAGCGAGCTTTCCCGTCACTGTCGGAAGAGCGGGTTGATCTTCATGTCGTTTTTGCACAGAGCCGAGTGACGTAAATGGGATATTACTCGATCTGTATTGCCATACCTTACCCTCAAAATCTCCGGACACGAGGCCACTCGATTTGAGGTCATTGAACTGTTGGCGTGCAAGCTCATAACGTTTATCAAGAACGACCATTGAAACGCTCAATTTTTCAGCTCCTTTACGGCGATAAGAACCGACTTGGCGCCGTGTATAGCTGCTTCGACTTGTTGGACCATGGCGCCACTAGAAGAGCTTCCCAGCATTTGTTTAAATCTAGTGATGTCAGCTAGAGCAGCTTCATGGTCTGCGTGGCGGCTGGGCCTGAATTTAGGGCACGCATAGCAAGTAACTGTAGGGTGAAAAGGGCATGGTTTTTTTGAGCTGCATAATCCCAAGCTGCTTATAGGTGATAATGCAGATCTGTCAGCAGTTTCCTCCATAAACTTTCCACACCACATTTTAACTGCTGCATTGATTTTCGGGCTCGCCATGTGAGTGGTGTTAATGAACTCTTGGAGTTCAAGGTTGTAGCGGAAATAATGCTTTATCGAGTTCAGATTTATATGGTCGAGAGCTTCCGCGACTTCGTCCGGAGACGCCCCAGAAAGGACCATGGAGGTTGCTTTGGTTCTGCGAAGCCGGTACGCGGAAATACGCATAAAAGATGCGCTTTCATTAGCGGTTTTGTGCGGGTCAAGTAACTGGAGTTCCCAAGTAAGCGATCTGAGCTCATAGCTCAAACGATGATTATCTTGATGTAGAGTAAAAGGAGTCAATTTGGGATTGGTTAGATACCGCAGGAGACGAGTTATAGATCTGAAAGGTGCAGGAAACAACGGAATTGGAAGTTCAGGGACGCTGATGCCATGCATTAAGCATAGCTTTTCAATTGCCCCTGATGCAGCCTTGCATTGGTGCTCGGCCAAAACGCACTGTTGCTGAACAGCTTCTGCCGTATCTTTGGAGATGTAGCGTTTCTTCAAATTACTGGGGTGCCTCCTAAGCCTTGAGCGTCGAATCCCTTTCACACTTGGCACCATGACGAAAGCTCCAATTTCGTCAATGCCAAAGTCTGTGATCTGCATAAGAGCCAGCTGGATTGGACGAATTCCCCAATCACGGCACAGGAGAAACATGGTCCGCTGGATGTGCGATACATGCTCACTTGTGGAAATATTCATTTCAATGTGCGTCAGCTGTACCCGAGTAAAGGGCCCGAAGTCATCGTCTCGCATCGTGACCAGGTGCTTGTTATCAAACGCCTTTACAGCCAACTGAGAAAGCTCAAGACTGTCATGCTCATTGAATCCTGAAATTTCTTCGTCTAGGCACCACCGATAGAAAACTCGGAGGGCAACTAACTCGTCATTACGACCGGACGTTTTCAGGTGGATGCATTCGCGTGCAGCAAAGGTTGAGAGTCGATCCCCAATGGTTTCTGCATCCTTGCCCGGAAACTGATGCGCGGCTAGTATTCGCTGCACCAGGATCAGCGGCCTAAGGTCAATATGGGTTTGGATTCGATCTATGAACCATCCTCTGAGAAGCCACTCCACAAACAGATTTTTGTGAAGCGGGTGGCCCCAGGCAATATTCATCGGACCGCACCCAATAATTTCAATGTTTAGATTTTCAAGCCATGCAGTATCGTTGCGAAGCGTTATGGTCTGACCAAAGGTAGATTGCACCCTGAAAGGAAAGTCGTCTGTCTCGATGCCGAATCTACTTTCGATTTTTTCGGTCAATTCAGTCGGCGAACTAATCATCAGTTTTCTCCGCCGGAAGTGTTCTGTCAGATATCCTAAGTATTTCTCCGAGGCGATCTGATATAGCTTGTCGAGAGTATTTTTGCATGCTATCGCTGTTCGGGCTCCATCCGCCCAGATACGCCAGGGCATCTGTTACATTGATGTTGGCAGCGCCGCTTTTTTCAAGTTTTTTGCGAGCTATATTTGCTCCTGTAGCTCTCAAACCATGCGGGTGAATCCGTGTTGAAAAGTTTGGCAGACCGAGGCTGGCTGCAACGGTACGAAGAATGGTGTTTACGGTTCGCGCAGACAACCGCCTTCCATCACGGGAACTCACGAATAGGGCTGTACAGGGTCTTTTAGGTTTGATCAGTTTGTGGCGATGATCGGAAATATATTCGTTCAGTATCGCGGCTACCGACGCGGTAATGGGGACTATCCGACCGCGTGTCTTGAGACTAGCCCCGTCCTGTCTCCGCTCCCTGTTGATATCGCTGGGACGCTTTATGCGAATGGTTGGAGAGGGCCCTAGATCAAGGTCGTCCAACTCAATCAGTACAACCTCGCCACGTCTGGCAAGTGTCTCCAGCATGACCAGAAACAGGCAGTAGTTGCGGACCTGAAGCTGTTCGTTGTGGAACGGATTTCTAAGGTCAGCTGGACGGAGTACGCCTTTGAATAACGCTTGACTCTCGGAATCAAGTGGGGTTGCAGGCATTGGCGGTTCTGATTGCCGCGCAATCTTGATGACCTTTTTTTGAAGATTTCGTAGGTTTTTGGCTTTATTTTTTTCCGCTTGGCTTTGCTCCAGTAGGCCTAGCCGGTTGAGCTCAACGTAGTGCTCGAAGGAAAAATCGATGAATGACTTGACTGCTTCAAGTCGACGGGTACAAGTCGATTGGCTCGCTGCCGCACCGCCTCTGGTGGAGCAGAGGCGCTCGGCCAGCGATGTCAGTTCCGTTGAACTGAACACCGCCAAGCGCTCAAGCTTCGTTTCCAGTGGGGAGTCCCGGCTGAGAGCCCACTCATACGCGATCGCAATGTCACGTAGGTAGTTCTCGACGGTGTTGAGACGCGATCTGTGAAGCAAATCCTCTGCCCAGAGGTTTGCTAGTATCACAGGAACCCCCTCCACCAGCAGATACGGCCTGAGGCCGCTGGAAGCAGTGCGGATCATTCGGATTTCGCAGCAAGGTACGTTCGGCATCGGTATCACCACCTCTGCAACGTTTTCGAACATATACCATAAGACGGGCTACAAGAAGGGCAGAAGTACCGAACCCTTCATATTGCATCCCGAAAATCTAGGACTCAGCAGGCTCTTTACTAAAGCGGAACATGAAAGGCTCAAAGGCATTCCTGCAGGGTTAACCGATGGGGTTTCTGAAACGATTGGTCATGAAATATGTGGTCAGAGCGTCTGCTTTCCTAAGTTTGTTTCAGTGGGTGAGGAAATAGGGCGGGCACTCATGTCATCCCGCAATAACGTGGTTAACTTTCCGTCGCGATCAGCTCAAGCCAGCATGGACGAGGCGGTTTGCGCGGAACCCGAGAAATTCCAAACTGGATCACTGGCTTTACTGATCTGATTGGTGAGGTGCCGCCTTAAACGCTACTCAAACCCGGTTCGCTTAGGCGAATCGGGTTTTTCTTTGCTCGATGAAATTGTTTCAGGCGCTTGATGCCGTCAACCTAATTTGCTATACATTAGTCACTAGTTTTCCCAGAGAGGGGGCGAACATGAAATCGATGACTTTTACTTCTGAATTTCTGAGTGCTGCAAAACAGGCTCCGCGCATCTATTTTGCGCCTCTGGTGGGTGCTTATAAAGCCATCAAGGCTGAAATGGCCAAGGCCGGCGGAGGCGACCGCTCAACCAAGACCACCCCCAAGCACTGACCTTCACAAAGAACCCGCCGATCGAGCGGGTTTTTTGTGCCTGTGGTTTACTGGTTTCTGTGAAGCATCCCCTTGGAGCAAGTTAACTTTCAGGGGGCCATCATGCTTCTCGCAATCAACGATCCTGCAGTTCAATCCGCTTTGATAAATGCATTTGCAGCTGTCACCAGTACTGTCCTGGCTGCTGCCTCGGCCGCTCTGATCGGAAAGAAATTTTCGGACCGAAAAAAACTGGAGCAGTCCTTGGAGCTGTGTCAGAAGGACGTCGAATTCTTACTCCAGGTGGAGGCAGAGCATGTCGAGCTCCACAAGGAGCGGGGTGACAAATCCAACAAGCTGAAGGTCCGTGAGAGAGTTAGGGATCTCGGCTTCTCGTTCTCAGGCAAATTCACACCAGGTCGGCTGCGGCAGGCCCGGCAGAGCTGATCGAGATGTGTCCACCCATCAACCCAGCCAGGCTATGCCTGGCTTTTTTGTGCCTGCCGATTACAGACCCGCGTTACGCATCTCCAGGGGCTAGGTCTACCGCAAGAAGGCCTATGGGATTTCTCAACGACCGCCCCAGGTCCTTTCAGGAGTAACAGATGTCCAAAACGCACAAAAAACCTTGGTGGAGCCCGATCGCTCACTTCGGAGCCCATGGCTTCGTCGGTACTATCATCTTCTTGATCATCATGGTGCCAGCAGTCTTGCTCAACCATTTGGTCCAATACTTGGCTAAGTTTGGGATAAGCGATTTCACCTTGCTAATTCTCGGGCTTCTCGAACATGCCATTGTGCTTGTAGATGCTGGTCTTTTCTTCGTCTTTATTTGCATTGGGGCAGCCCGGGCAATCAAGGAGTTTGCTGAATGAATCAATCATTTGGGTCTGAGTTCGCTAACGCTGCAAGGCAGGCACCACGAATCTTCTTCGCGCCATTGATGGGGGCTGTAGCTGCCATCAAAGATGAGTTCAGGCGCGTGAAGTACGGTGCAGACCAAAACAGCAAGCCGCTGCAATCCAAATAAACGCTCAGCAGAGCTACCTATAAAGTAACGCTAAATCCGACCCACCATCCTAGATGGTGGGTCTTTTTTTGGTTCTGATTTTCGGTGCCGCCGTGTCCTCCCAGGCGCTGCTTGCGGGCAATGAGCGGCAAGAGGCTGGCAGATTTGCACCGACTCTATAGCCGTATGCGTACGCGTTATGTATTCTTGTACCTGGTAATTTCTTGGAACCGATAGGAGCGTTCAATTTGGCCAACACACTCGAATTCGAGGTCGGCGCCGGCTACGAGGTGGCCAACCCACCCAAGCTTGCTGTTGGTGACGATCAGCACCACCAGCTCTCTCGTTTTTTCACTGTGCTGGCCACCGACGAGCACGGGGTGTCGGTGTATGACGGGTGGTACGGTGAGGGTTTTTCGAGCTTGCATCTCCCGCATGATGTCCTTGCGCAGCTTGACGTGACGAGGCTGCCGTCCCGAGGTGAGGCCGGAGCTGCGGACTTGGCCAACGCTATCGCTACCTCAGCCGCCGCTGCCATCGAGCGCCGTGACCAGGTGAAGGAGCACGGTGCTGCTGAGCAAAGCGTGCACGCCTCGCAACGATTCTTCGTGCAGTTCTTCTCCGGCCAGATCAGGGGGCTCGCCTCCAAAGGGCTGATAAACCCAGACCTTGCAGTTCAGATGATCAGCCTGTCGACCGGGGTGGAGCTTACTGTCGGTGAATAGTCGAGGGCGATTCTTCTCTCTGCGCATCGCTATAGCTGCCGTTGCCACTGTCTGCGCTGTTGCTGCTGTCGGCCTGATCCTGTTCAAACCTTGGGCCCAGCGTGGCTTCGAGGTAGCAGCAGCTAAGCCGGTGGGGCGGTACTGCCTGATCAAGCCAGGTGAGCACCGGACCCATTGCGAGGGCGAGGATACCGGCCCCAGGGACCCAGTATTAGCAGCCATCAAAACCATGTCTCAACAAGGGGGGCGGCCGTGATGCCACCTCTCGCCAGTCAAATCGTACTACCTGTTCTGTATCCAACCCAACCTGAGGAACCGCTATGACAATCACTACCGACATGCTCGCTCGTATCGCCGTTGTGGTGCTGGCCGTAATCATTTCGATCGCTATCAACCGCCGCAAAGCTCTTTTCACTGTGAAAAACGCCTCTGGCCCTGAGCAGGTCCAGGCCATTCAGGGCTTTGCTGACCGTTCGCTGCGCGATGTCAATATCCTGATCTGGCTGTGCTCGGCCCTCTGCGCAGCCGCACTGGCCGTGTGTTTCTACTCGATCTTCATCCCGCTGTAAGCCTGTCCTGGTCGATGGCCAAGGCCTCGGTTCATATCTGTGAACTGAGGCCTTTTTTGTGGCGGCATCATGACATCGAATGGCTAGAAGTATTTTGATTCATCCAGTATTATGCGTACGTGTTATAGATCAAATCTAGGAGCTTGAGATGCAGCAAATCCAATTCTGGGCCATGCGGACGTTGAACATTGTTGGCCAAGTGCCGGCAGCCTTAGCACTCGCGGCTTTCGTGTTTGTGTGGGCAAAGATTGGCCACATCACCCCCACACTCGCTTTCGTGCTGATCGCGGTCCTGGTGATGGCAGTGCTCTTCGTACAGCTGATGAAAATGGCCGATCGTAAAAAAGCCAAAGCTGAGCAGGCTCGTGCTGGCGCCGGTCTGCGCTGAGCTGCACCATGTCTGCCAGCCTGACGCAAATCACTCGGTGCCGTCCGTATGTGCGAAGCCTGATCGATACCGGCTTCTACAGCGAGATTCCGATGCATCGCGGGGTGGTTGAGCGCGTGGAGCTCGCAGGTGGCTATACCGTGGAGCTGAGCCTTTCAGGGGATGTATTTGATGGCTCTGCGGTGTGTGAAGTGCGACTGGTTACAGCCTGGCTCCTATTGAAGTCAGAGGCTGTTCCGGTCGCTATCCTGGACGGGGTTTTGTTGTCCAGTGGAGAGGGGAAGCGATACTCCTTGGCTGATGCTTGCGATCTGGTCAGCGAGGCCGTCCAGGCGCTGGTTCACGAGCTGGTCAGGACCTGCCATCAGGACTTCGGCGCTGTGCTGGAAGCTGGCAGCGTCTTTGTTATAACCCGGCTGGAAGTTCGCGATAAATTCAGGTCGTCAGAGCTGAGTCAGTCTATCGTCGAAGTTTCATGTACCTGGCTTCGTTCGAAATGCCGGTTGGCGCTTCTTACCCTGCAGCCGTTTCCTCTCCAATACGAAAATACTGCACCCGTTCTAGGCAGCCGGCATTACGAGCCATACTGGCGAGCCCTTAGTGCGGACGTGGAAAAGCTCTCTTCATATTACAGCTATCACTTTGATTGTATCGCTGCGTCACTTGAGTCAACTCTGTTGATCAAGCCGCTGAGCGGATACAAATGCGCGCTAAGCCGGGCAGGGTGGTCGTTCATAGCCGCGGAGTAAACATGCTCGCTACACAGAAGCAGCCTAAAGGCGTGAAGTACAATATCCAACTCCTCATGAACGGATGGGTGGTTGCAGCGCTCTTGTGGACGGTTGGATCCTTAATTGAATTCCTCCTGGAGAAGTTCAAAGTCACCCCTGCCTACAGCTACGGCTTCTGGGTCAAGGTGGTTGGCTGGGCAGTGGGCGGTATCTTTTTTGCTCTGTTCATAAGCCGCTTGGCTATCTATCGTTACCATAAAAAGATGGGCAAATACTTATGAGCCTGTTTTTGATCGGAGTTGGCTTGACCGTAGCTGCTCCGGCGCTCTGTCGCAAAAAGTATCAGGCCCACGGGCCAGCCTGGATTTACTCCCTAGGGTGCGCCGCCGCGGTGCTCGGCCCCTACATTTTGCTTTGCACATTTTTGGACATGGCGACATTGCTCGCGACTGCAGCAGTCCTTGGCCTGCCGTTCTGGGTCTATGAACGGTATCGGGGAGCTAGGGGCCGGCATCACTACACGCAAGGCGTGGTGGCCTTTCTGGTGGAGTTGACGCCTGTTGCCGTTTTCCTGCTCCTATTCCGATCCTTTGTCGCCGAACCATACCTTGTTCCGTCGTCATCGATGCGCCCCACGCTTGGGGTGGGGAGTGTCGTTGTAGTCGATAAGTTCACCTACGGGATGAGATTGCCATTCGTTCCGAAGCCAATCACGCAAGGTCGACCCCCGAAATTTGGCGATGTTCTGGTTTTCCGATTCCCACTCGATCCGTCTAAGCCTTACATCAAGCGTGTGGTGGGAGTGCCAGGTGACCACATCACTTATCAAGGCGGTGTATTGGCCATTAATAATGTACCGGCGGTACATGTGGGCGAGAAGCCATATGCTTACGAAGATGAAGCTAGCGGGAAGCTCAAGCAGGTCGATTATGCGCTGGAGAATATTCACGACTTACAAATCGGCACGATCAAAGACCCTGGTATCAGTGACTTTGGTGTAAGTACTGATTTTCCTGCTATTCCCGGTTGTGAGAGAAATCTGTCAGGCTTGGCATGTACTGTTCCTGCCGATTCTTATTTCGTACTGGGTGACAATCGACCCAATAGCCTGGACAGCCGTTACTGGGGGTTTGTCACGGATAAGGAAATCATAGGTCGTGCCATTTTTGATCTTGATTTCACTAGCGGCAAATTGGATATAAGCCGAGTAACTCGCTGATTCGCAACCAAGGAGCGCCTGTCATGGACCGACGCAAGAATACAACGCCGTGTTTCTCATTACCTGCTTGTAAGGCAACGCAAGGCCTTGCACCCACCTTTCAGGAGAGAAACGCATGAACTTCCATAACACAGCAATCAAATACGCCCAACTCGCAGCAGCTGCAGTCGATTCCCGCGGTCACCTGCTGCACCAGGTGGGATCGTACCCTGCAGGAACGGTACGTGACGCTGAGCTCGCTGAGCTTGAGCAAGCGTATCGATCGACAGTCATCGCCGAGGTGGTGAGCTCCAGTGAACTGAAGGCCACGGCCCACGTCGTGTTGTCCCAGGACGACGAGGAGTCTGGTGCGGATGCAGAGGTGATCGGTATCTGCTTTGACTCCGCTTCGGCAGAAGGTCTTGCCGACGAGGCTGCATCCGAAATGGCTAAACGCATCAATCAGTTGCTGGCCAATGACATGGGCGCCGATTTCGAACCTGTTTCGGTCACGCAGACTGGCCAGGAGCGTATCGTCTCCAATTCCGATGTCGGTATTCTGGGTGCTATACGCATCAAGACTGCTTCGGTAAGCATCGAGGGCAACGGTTTCGGACTGCATACCGTTACCTCGCCAATCATCCCGCATGGGATGGCCAGTTTGTAAACCAGCTGTATGCCCGGGCCAAGTGCCCGGGTTTTTTTTGCGCTCGGAAGTATGGGTTCCATGGGGTCGCACGTGACGTTGTGCTGATCTATGCTCATCCAGTATTATCAGTACACGTTACGTATCGATAGGGCTCTAGTCATGGATAGCCGTTCCTCACACTCTCTGATCATTCGCGTCGTGGTTGCTCTTGTCGTCGTAGTCATGGGCCTGCTGGCTACCATGGCTGTTGGCGCCGGCCTGGTGGAGATCTCCCCCAAGCTGATTTTCAAGGGAGTATTCCTTTGCCTTGTCGGTGGAGCGCTGCTCCTCATCATTCGCGCCTACGTGGCCGCTCCTGTGGAGCTGGATGACCAGGCTGCTGCAGATGCTAACGGAAGCAAATAGATGTTCGACCTTCATGAAGGGGGCAGCAGTCCCGAAGCGTCAGCCAATATGAGCTCTCGCAATCTCTTTTTCGAATCGGCGGATAGCGGTTTGAGCAATGTTGCCTGGGCCCAGCTGATGGACCAGTTCCGCGACGAGCAGGGCTGGGCGGATACCCGGCTTAGCAAAGAAATTGGCATCAGCATCTCCATGATCCGCCAATGCCGAGTGCACATGCGCCCCTTGCCGCCTCCAGCGCGCATACGCACGCTGGGCGCGATGGGTGTGGAGGTGACCTTGTCGACTCTGCTCGCAGCATTGCCAGAGCCAATTCGAGAGGCAGTGGAGGCGGCCAATCAACAGTCACAGGTGGTCCGCGAGACATTGGTGTATGGTTTCTTCGATCGCCTGGACGCCGGCGGATCACCAGACCTGGTCAGTGCCTTCTTCGATGGTTTGGCAGCGATCTCGGGGCTGAGTGACAGTGAGCAAGCGTCCCGTATCGGCCTGTCCCTGGAGGATTTCATTCAGATCCGCACAGGGCGTAGACCCATCCCGTTTCGTGTCAAGATGGCTATCTCTGGTGCCTACACGTCCAAGGAGCTTGGTCCCCTGATCCTATCGCTGCTGCCGGCGGCCTAGGAAAGGGGAATTTTCACAGCATTCGCTAACGCCAATATTATACATACGTGTTATGCTTCGGAAAGATTCTGGCGGTTGTCGCCGGTGCATTTTCTGGAGGTGTCTATGGCGGCTCACATTACTGCTCCAACCAAGTGCCTTTGTGGGCATGTTGATCTGTTCAGCTTTTCCTCTCCGGGGATGGGCGGGCGCCGGCAGGATCGCCTCTACGCCAATAGCACTCTCTGCGGGGATTGTAGCGCCCATATCCGCGACCTGGTGAAGCCCCAAGCAAAGGGCTTCTATCAGATCAGCTTGCCCCAGCTGGTGGGCCACACTCGTGCAGTTTCCTGGGCCAATTCGCTCCGCCTGGGCCATATACGCTCTCTCGGTCCGATCATGGCTCACCTGAAGGGCAGGACTGATCCAGTGGCGGTTGCGGCGCTGGCCGTCTTCGAGATGCTCTTCAAGATCACTGATGCTCAGTACTGGATCGGTGGCAAGGAGCACGCATTTGGCGCTGGCCACTGGGTGGTTTCGGAGATCGAGCATTTGATGCGCAAGCGTGACCTTTCCATGCACGAGAACTCCCGATCAGCCTATTGCTACTGGAAGGCAATCAATCCCGCAGTCATCCACCAAGCCCGGCAGGAAGCGTCTGCGCTTCTGTCATCGACTCCAGTGTCGACGGGTGAATCGCCGGCAGTCCAACCATTCCAAGCACAACCCCCAGCGGACAGCACTTCGGTGTTCCTCTGATCGGTGCCTCAGGTGAATTCGTGCAAGTAGAGAACTCAATAGCGCACCAAGACTCAGGAGCGTTTCCAGGGCCAGCTCCATCCGACACCCCTTGCTGCGCGGTAGTAAGGGGGGCGGTTCAATGCGCTGGATATGGCTTCCTGGCGAGCCAGGGGGCCATTATTGGCCATAACGAGATGACCCCTTGCCCTGCATGCAATACCGTGTTGTTTCTGGCCAACGCGAAGAACCAGGCCTCTGCGCCTGCAGGCGCAGCCGGCAGCGACATGGCAACAGAACAGATCTGGCTGGATGCGCTCCGGGTAGCTCATCGGGAGAACCCCGGTGGCGTGCACGCGGCCTTGGAAGAGGTCGGTGAGGTGCAAGTCCGGGTACTGGTGCCTGATCGATCGGCCGTTGTTGTTCGTATTTACAACGCCCCCTACCAGCTCAGTGAGACAGAGCTCGATGATGCGGCCGTCGACGCCATCGCGCTCAGCATGAAGGTGAAGATGGCCAGGAGCCGGGCGAAAGGCCGTGCTGGCTGGAATGAAGGCGATACATGCCCTGCTGATTTCCTATCGAGAGAACTGCGCGAGCACGTCGAGAAAGGAGACCCGCTCGATGTCGCTATCTACGCGATGATGTTGCACCTACGCGGGGAGGTCATCTCTCCAGCAGATTGCGCCACTCACGCATCAACCCAAAACGACCCTGTTTGAGTAAGCCCCCATGATCAGACTGACAAAACTGGCCATCTTCGCCATCGCGGCATTCGGCGCTTGCAGTGCCTCTGCTGTCGAGCTTGTGCTTTCTTCCAATGCCAATGAAATCCCTCAGGACCTGGTCAAGGAGACGATTTCATCCCACTTGCCAGAGCAGATTGTGAAGTTGGATGGCGGCTACAAGCTTTACGCCTACCTGGAAACGGCCGACTATCAACCAGGTGAGCGGCTTTTCAGCTATTCGGTGCAGCTCCACAAGCGCGTGGTGGAGGCTGGCACAGGCAAGGTCTACTGGGTTAGCACAGGCGGCGTCAGGGGCCACGGTGTAGCCGTTTCTCAGGATACGATCCTCGGCAACCTAGGAAGTGACCTCGTGGCTGGCGCCAGTTCATTCAAGCTCGATCAGATGTAATGCCAGGTGTAGGTTCACAAAATAGATGACATACCAGGCCCCGTTTTGATCGGCGCCTGGTCATTTTTTTTGTGAAGCGGGGCGGCGTTTCACAGAAAAGTTCACTCCTACCCATCGGCCACAGCTGTTGACCATCCTTGCAAGAGCCTGGGTGCCCATGCGCTTCCGCTGCCGGCCGTATCAGCAGTACTCCAGCTGCACCCCGAAAATAGGTCATCCGTAGGGGAAACCCTGGCAGCTCATTCTTTCAGCGTGACAATTAAATCCAAGGCGATACTATACGTGTACGCGTACGCGTTATGTATCAAATATGCCTATTGATGCTGTCAGCGTTGGAGCCCGATATGACTGCGAAACGACCATTGCTTTTGTCTCTGTCAGGGGTGCTCTCACTGTCCCTGGTCTCAGCCGACTCGTTCAGTTTAAATCTTGTGCCAGACCCTCCTTCGAGCGAACTGCCTACGTACCTGGCTGCATCCGCGGGGGCCCTTTTCCTCCTCGGTGCTTGGTACTGGTTCAACCGGTCCAGAACCACGGCACAAGTGGCAGAACTGCGGATCCAGCGCCAGCTTCAGGCGCTTGAGAAACTGGAGACCCAGGTTGGCCGAGCGGAACAAGTACTGTCCTTGAAGTGTGAATACATGACGCACCAGGTGCGCACTGAGCTTCAAGATGCCCTGTACGCCATCACTACAGACACCATCCGGAACATGGGTGGGCTGCGCCGGCGGGAACTCATGACCGACAAGCAGTTCCGCAAATTGATGGCGCGGTCTGATGAGTTTTTCAAAAGCCTGGAGAAAGCGCAGGCCAGTGAGGTCACGATAAATCTGGACGATGATGTGCCACTACTCATGCCAGATCGGGGCAATCCTCTACCAAAGCCGGTACCTCAAAAGCGTCCTGATGCCCCCCTGACACTTCAAGCTCCTACGGCAACTGCGGCAGCGAGTATCCCGATTCCGGTGAAGCCGCGGCCGAAGGGCGCCAATGCTGACGCAGGGGAGTCGGATGGGGTGCCGGCACTGGCGGTTACGTCAGCTCTCGTTCTGGGTGGTGGTCTGCTCTCCAGCAATGGGCTGTTCCTGGGTGATGATGATGCCCAAGAGTCAGATCAGAACGACTCCCTGGATGATTGAGGCTTATGGATACCTCCACGTCCGCACCTGGCATCGAAGTATCGGCTGTCAGGCGCATCGCTGACTCCAGCATGCAGGGCATTACCCGGGACAACCGCCCATCGAAGCCTTCTGATGCCGGCTGGCGCGTTCGACTGATGAAGGATGGGAAGTTTGTCGCCGATCGCCATTTTCGCGACTTGGCCTACCACGGCCGTTCCCGCGCAAAGCGAGCAGCGCAATGCTATCGCGACGACATGGCCACTGAGCACCAGATCCAGTTCACCCAAACCGTGCACACTGATCTTGCCCTCCAGCGCCATGCAGCAGGCCTGACTCAGGCAGCTATAGCCTCGATGCTGTCCGTGTCACCCGGGCTGGTATCGAAATGGGAGAAAGGGGGCCATATACCGGCTGCAGCTCGATCGCTCTTCCAAGCTGCAGTGCAAGGTGAGCTGGTCGGCGACGCACCGAGCCTGGCCGGTGCAGACATCAGGCGCATCAGGGCCGAGGTTCTAGGGTGGACACAAACACAACTGGCCGATGCACTGGGATGGGCGTACGCCGCAGTAGGCTATTGGGAAAGAGGGCAGCGGCGGATTCCAGGTTGGGTCCAGGTGTACATGCAGGCGATCGATGAGGGCCGTGTCAGTGGCAAGCAGTATTGAGGTTGGTAGCACTTCAACAATTGACGGAGCGATCAGCCGGTGGCGGCAGGTGAGGCCTTTGCACCTTCGCCTCCCGATCGTCTTTTCAGATGGTACTCAATTGGCCCGCTTCGCAGTCGACTGCGGCCAATGCCGGCGTAGTTTGAACGGAGAGTTGGTGAGGGGGGAGGTCACACCTCAGCCGGGCGATCGCTTCGAGCTGGCTGGGCTTGCTGCCTGTGAGGCATGCGCATCGTTCACTCGATTCACGATCATGTGCACGGGCTCATCCGGTTCGGTGCAGCTTGAGTGGTCAGCTTTCGGGGAAATGAAGCGGCACGAGGTGCATACAACTTGGAGGACGAGGTTGAAGGCCATTTTCCGGTAGGCAAAAAAAAGCCCCTACATCGAGTGTAGGGGCAGCCTGGAAGGCATGGTTATTCCTCAGTGTCTTTGAGGTCGAGCTGTTGCTCAGTAGACGGGTTCACGTTCAGTTTTTCCTCTTCCTCTTCCGCCAGGCGGAATTGCTGCAGGATCTCCTCAAGCTTCTGTTGATTCTCCGGGCTCAACTGCGAATAGCCCTTATCCTGTCTAATGTTTTCGATGGCTGTTTTCATCGTTGGAGCTGCTTGGGTAATTGCCTTCTTGATGACCTTGCCTGGAACAAACCTTGGCCTGAGCTTTTCGGTTTTGCCGCCTGCAGCAGCTGAGCGGGCAAGGCCTTGCTCGATCACTTGCAGAGCTTTGGGGCCATGCTCTTGAAGGATCTGAACAGCCAGCGTGAAGGAAACCACTCCGTCGCGGACGTAGTTCCTGATCTCGATAGGTCCGTTGATCATCAAGAGGTAGTCCGAAACCTGGGCGGGCCAGAGATTCAGTTTTTTGGCGATCGCGGAATGGTCATCGGGATGGAAGCGGGTCATGCGTTTGCAAACAACTGCTGTTGCATATGGGCTAAGCGGTGAACCATTGTTGCTGAGCACAAGGTCTGCAGTCATGTCCTCTTCGGAACAATCATCTGCAGCAATGATGCAAGGGACGGTCGGGATGCTTTCACCTTCGGCGACCAATTCCATCGTGGCTTCAAGACGCTGATGGCCACGCTTCAGACAAATTGACTGCTCTCCATTCTCATCGCGACGGATGATGACCGAGAGAGCCGAGTCTTTCTTGAATCCGTTGTCCTTGATGGATTGCTTCAGTTTCTGAACGTTGGCCAAGTAGTCAGCATTTCGCTCTCTTACGTTGTACCCCGGGATGACCTGGATAGTACCTGGCGCTATGTTCCAGAGGTCGCCTGCGGTGAACCGCTTCTTGCCATCACCCTTTTCCATCGCTTTTTTGATGTTGCCAGTGGTGATGATCATGCGGAAATCCAGATCCAACTGGTGTTCGCTGCTGCTGTTTTCGACGGTTGTGGTCATGGCGGTGCCCTCCTGAAGGGTCAGAAATCGTTGAACTTGCTAAGAGAGATGACTGACACCTGCGCATAACCCAGATTTGCCGACACCAGCCATTCGGACAGGGTATCTATCTGTCCGGCGCGGCAATATTACATAACGCGTACGCATACGCGCTAGGTATTATTTAGTGTATTTTGTCCTTCGACTACCCAGATTGTCGAGCGCTGCCCAGCATCGAGGTGCCCCGAGGCAGTGACTCCGTCGACGAGGGATAGCTTGATGCCGACTGAGCTGCGGACGGCTGCTTCCAGTTGGTCAAAGCCGGGCTCAGCCTGGTAGGGTGACATGGCCACCGCGATTGCCCCCGTCACCATCAACAACTCGCAACCAGCACTACGGGTGTTTGCTCCGACGCGTGTAATAGTCAGGTCTCGAATTCCACCATCGGTAATCGCGAGCCCCAGAGCTTCAGGACCTTGCTCGATGACGCACAGAGCCGCAGTGACCAAGCCTCCCAGTTCAGCGGTTGACCGGCTAGCGTCGACCGAAATGATTTTCCGGAATGTAGCGGTGAACCCTGGCCAGGTGTCAGGAGGGGACATCTTCCCGTGTTTTGATGACCAGACTGGATGATGGCTGACCAAGACCCTTGTCACGTCATGGTCGAGGCTGTCCGCAAACGACCAGTGCTGGTCGGCGCCCTCACGAACCTTCGCAACTTGCCACTGGGAGCGGAACGCCCACAGCTCAAGGGAGGACGATTCGTCGATCTGGTAGAAATCACATTTGCTTTGAGCGTGGGTCAGCGCTGGCGCCATCACGGCATCACCATGCCATTCGAACTGATCGAGGTTTTTCAGTCTCTGATTCCCGTGCCAATACGAAAGCTCGACAGTGACCTGGGAGAACCACTTAACCGCTGAGGTGCTGCCGGCCGGCAGGTGGGCGGGAGAAGAAATGCCTTGCTGGGGCTGGCTCGTGAGCATGGTTGATCCTTCATGGTTTTAGCGCGTGAATAATACATGAACACATACGCCGTCTGTATCTAAAAGCAATAACTGCATTTGATCGACGAAAAAAAACCGCCTCGAAAGGCGGTTTGGGTGTGTTCAGCTTGTAGCAGCGGGTGCTGCTGGCGGTGGCAAGAGCTCCTCAACGGTTGCCCCCGCCAGAGCAGCTTTCACCATGCTGTTGATGACGTCGGCGGTAGTGCCTGGCTCTGCTCGTTGGATGCAGGTGCTGTATGAGAACAGCAGTTGCTCACCGATCAGGGGGATGCCGTTCTCGACGGGTTCTTTCTCGTGATCGAAGGTCCCGCAACCATCACCGATCTTCAGCTTAAGGGCTGCAGAGTTTGCACAATAGGCCGGGTCGCAGATGCCGCGAACGTCAAAGCGGATGCAGAAAGCTTCTGCAAATGCGCGGATTCTCGGCGGTACGTTGTAGCTCTGGAAGGCCTCCTCGAAGAAGCCTGGGCGCACAGCTGGGAGCCGTGAGGTGCAGTCGAGGGAAGTAGTGGTCATGAGTCATCTCCTGGTGGGTTGAACTTGCACCAGGAGATGAAGAGCAGAGTTCTGTAATTCTAGAGGGCGAGGGTGATAGCAATTATGGTCGCCAACCCTACGCCCATGAGGAGCCGCCTGTTCCTGTCATCAAAGTAGATACCGCGGCGGTTCAAGAAATACTCGACGATCGTCCACCCGTCCATTGGAGGCAGGGGGATGATGTTAGTCGCCGCCAGGAGGATCGAGCCCTGGGCCGCGACAAGCGTCGGCCAGTTCGGCGTGACGTAGTTAATCCCGAAGAACAGCAGGCCGGTCGCCAGTGAGATGAGAGGGCCGCCCGCAGCGATGATCGCCCGGCGGTCTGAGGGCGCCTTTTCATAGTCGGAGCTGACCACATATGCCCACAGCGGAATCAGACCAATTTCATGAATGATCCCGGATTTTCGGAACGAGAAAAGCTTGTATCCACCAATAATGAGTTTGTCTGGCTTGATACCAAACCGCTGCATCGGTATTAGATGCCCGGCTTCGTGGATCAAGAGCAAGAACACCAGCATCAGCCAAATGACGAAAAAGGCGATGGCGAACATCCCGATGGTTACCAGTGCGTCAGGCAGCATGGTTTTCATTCCTAGAACATGATGCAGTAATTCTTTAGCAAAGCTTCAAAACCTTCAAGTCAATATCCGGATATTTGTCCTGGCCTGTGTACTGCGCAGTACAACTACAATACAGGTCCGTGTGCGTCATTACAGATAGTTATGAAACTACTGTGGTGAACGTATGAATACCTGTTTTCAGCTTGCGGCTTACGCTCGATCTCAATGGGCGTTAGCCGTACTACTCATGAAATCGCCGGAAACCACTCAACTAGCAGCCAATGCATTTCAAGATGCAAAGGATGCTGCCTGGGGATATGGCTGGGGGGCGTCTGAAACCCCTCATGCACTCCTGTCTGATATCCCGGAACTCTTAAACGCTTTCAATGAAGGCAAAACTGCGCTTCAGCAAGATATGAAGCTCGCTGGCTAACTCTAATTAATCAAGGAAACTAAACATGAGCGACACCAAAGTAAGAGTTAATCAACCTGCCGTTGACCTTTACGCTGTTACTCTGAACTGGGTTCAGGAGGATGAAGGTACCTACAGTGATTATGTGCATGCTACCAGCCACGCTGAAGCCTGCGTCAAAGTAGCTGAGGCTATGGCTGATCAGCGTGGTTACGTTGATGAAAATGAAACGCCTGTGCAAAAGCGAGAATGGATCAATTGTCGTGCCTGGGACCAGGTAGACTGCCACTTGGTAAAAGAGAGTTTGGAGGCAGATTTGGTCGCTTTGTTTGGCGACGAACTGTTCCCTGATGGAGTTAAGCGCTCCCTCAACTTGGAAGCCTTGCGTGTGCTGCTCGTTGAGCATCGCAACAGCCTGCTCCCTCCCGCTGAAGTTCCAGCAGTTGAACAGCTGGCCTTCCACTCCGTTGACTCGGGTTTCTGCCGGGTCTATTACAAACGGCCGAAGGGCACTCTGTGCTGCTTCCAGCTCGATACACGTAACACCTTCAAGCTCTACCACTGTTCACGTGATGGTGAGCCAGAGCATGCAATCAGTCTCCAGAACAAGGCGGTAATCGCCTTGCCTGAGGACAATGGCTGCTCTCTGGTAACCAGCTTCCGCGCTTGGTGGGAGCAACAGAACAAGCAGCCTGCTGCCTAACACCAATGATCCCCGGCCACTCTTCGGAGTGGCTTTTTTTTGCCTGCCGATAACCGCCCACAAACAAAAACGCCCCACTACTGAGTGGGGCGCTTGGTGTACCAGTTTCCGATTAGAAACCGACCGACAGGGACAGCGTAGCGACGTCCGAGGCAACGGCTTTGTCGCTGCCGAAGCGGTGGCCGTAGGTGATGCCCACGCGGGAGGCCTTGAACGGGCCGGCAACCTGCAGGCCAACGCCCACTTCGTTCCAGCGCTCAGTGGTGTCTTGCTTCATGTCGAAGCGCGACACACCCATCACATCACCGGTCAGATCGTCTTGCGAGTTGTTCAGGCGGCTGACGTGCTTGATGTTCGCCGAGACGATGGCCTTATTTGCCAGGTTCATGCTGGCATCCAGGCCCGCGGTACCGTAGATGTTTTCTTCGGTCCGCTTATCGAAGTGCGCCGGGAAGGAGCCGCTGGTCTCGGTGTAGCTATCCAGCTTGGTGTTGAGGTAGTCCAAGCCCAGGAAAGGCATGACAGCGATGTTGTCCTGCAGGATGAAGACGTAGCCGACCTGGCCGGATACGGCACGCTGGCTGACATCGGCCTTGCCTTTCGACTCGACGTCGCCGGCACCGGTTTTGTAAGAGCGCTTGATGGTGGCATCGCCTTCGGAAACAGCCACGGCGCCCCGGGCGAATACGCCTTTGCGCAGACGGTTACCGTACTCGACGAAAGCACCGATCGTGTTGGTATCACCCTCGACGCGGTCATCGTTGATCTTGAGCGAGGTGCTCGGGCCTTGGTAGCCGATGCCGGCAACCAGGTCAGGAGTCAGTCGATATGCAGCGGTAACACCGCCGTACACGTTGTCACCCTGGACAGTACCCGAGTGATGAGTCATCTGGCTGCTGACGCTGACACAGATGCCGCTGGTGTCGAATGTCGAGCAGGACAGTTGGTCCTGGACGAAGCCTTGCAGCTGATTCTGCATGGCTTGCGCGTACAGGGTCGCATTCTGCAACGAGTCGCCGAGGTCCAGCAAACCGATCACGCCAGTCGGTGGAGTGGTAGCCTCAGCGCCACCCGCGCCAGTGCCAGTTCCACCGGTACCACCAGTACCCGTGTCAGTGCCCCCAGTGCCACCGGTACCCGCACCGGTTTCGGTACCACCGGCGCCGGTGCCCGTGCCTGCATCGCTGCCGCCAGTAGAAGTGTCCCCTGCATTGGAGGAGCCACCGGTGCTTGGCGGCGTTGGGTCAGTAACAGGCGGGGTGACGACGGGAGGGGTCACCTCTGGAATGGTCTCTTCAGGCGGAGTGGTTACCACCGGTGGGGTAGTGACCACAGGCTCGGAGATTGGGCCGTAGGAACGCGCTACGAACGGCTGCGAGCGACCATTCAGGAAGCCCAGGCCGAAGACGGTGTTGCCATCTGCAGATACCGCAGTGGCGGAGTTCAGGGTGTTGTTGGCCAGGAGAGTGTAGGAAGGGTCGTTATCCTGCAGCCATTCGACCAGCGACTGCATGCCGGTCTCAGCGGTCCAGCGGAAGCCGGAGAAGACACTGCCAGTGGTGTCCGCGATACCGACGACCACGGCGCCGTTGGCGGAGACGCCTTCAGCCTTGGACAGGGTACCGTCGGCCAGCAAGCCCAAGCCCTTCATGCCGGACAGCTCGGACCAGATCATAGCTTCGCTCAGGGCGAGCGAAGAGTCACTCGCACCGACGATGTAAGTGCCATCGGCACTGGTCGCCGTGGCGATGGATTGCGTACCACCCTCCAAGGTGCCGAGGCTCTCGGCGCTACCGCCGCCCACCCATCGAGTGGCGATATCACCATTGCCGGCGCCGTTCTGTGCGTACCCCACCACCACCTTGCCGTCAGCGCTGATGCCCATGGCGTAGCTGTAGGTGCCGTCGTTCAGGTAGCCCAGCTGAGTCACAGCGCCAGCCAGGTCCCAGGTTACTGCCGATCGGTTGCCGGTCAGACCGTCGTCGGCAGAACCGGCGATGACGCTGCCATCAGCCGAAACGGCGCGTGCTTCAGCTTCGGCACCGCCGTTCAGGAAGTCCAGCTTGTGAATGCCGGCGTTGTTCCAGTACACGGCGGTTTCGTTGTCCGTGACGCTGTCGACAGAGCTACCGACGATGACGTCAGCTTCGTTCGACACAGCGTAGGCGGCGGCATTGGTCCCAAGGCTGGCCAGCAGTTGCTTGCCACCCAGCAAGGTCCACTTGAAGGCCTCGGTAGTTTCGGTGCTCGGGTTGAACTGGGCGCCAACCAGGGTGGAGCCATCACCAGAGCCGCCGATGTGCGAATCATAGGTGGTACTGGAGGAGCCCAGCGTTGGTGCGTAGACATCAATGCCGGCGTAAGCGGCATGCGCAGTGCCAGCGTTCATGGCCAGTGCGATGGAGGCGACAAGCAGGGAGAGACGTGGCTTGAAGGGGGTTGCATTGTTGTGCATGGGCTGATTCGTCCTGACCTTGTTAGGTGATATCAATTGGATGGCCGGATAATACTGTCAGGATTGAAAGCAAATCAATAGAAATATACATACGTGTTATGGATTGTTGAGTGCTCTTGGAAAGGGCCGCGATTGTTTTGCATGCCTGTGTTGCGCATCTCCCGTCACCAGGTCTTCGCAAGAGACCGTCATTCCCTGTGGAGAAACGTCATGCTGCAAATCCCTAAAGCGCTGCTCGAAAAACGCATCACCAAAGAAACCCTTCACCGCTCTGGCAAGCGATTGCTCAAAGAGATCGCCGGCCGTTTGAAGCTTCCAGAAACGAGCTACGAAATTCGGTCGTGTAAAGGCGGGAACGCAGTCATGGGGGAGGTGATCCTGCACAGCGATCATCTCTATCTGATGGTTCATCTAGGTTCAGATCGAGTGCTCAAAGTGCTCTACCGATCCTGTGAGGGCCGAAAGGACTATTCAGGCGGAATGAACCGTTATGAGTCGGTCTCTGAGTTGGCCAGCACCACTGCGGCTGAGCGATTCATCGCAAAACTGGACACCCTTAATGAGCTGGGCAAGCGCCAGCAACAGCAACAGCACAACCAAGCCGCTTGATCGAGAGGTTCCTATGTCTTCAGTTCTGAAGGAATTCCCGGAAGCCTTTGCCACCCGCATCAACAAGATTCTGGAAATGCCTGATCCGGTTCCTGGAAATCGCGAGAATGGCTGGTTCGCTGGATACGGGTGCCGATGGTGCAAGTTTTCGAAAGCTTGGTTCACCGTCTTGCCGTTTGAAATGCAGCCGGTAGCCGAAACTGTGGCGAGTATGTTCAAGAATGCAGGACTGCAAGATGTGACCATCACTCTTGAAGCCGGCGTGACGCAGGCTGAAGGAGGCAAGGGTTACCAGGTCTCTGCTCGAATCTAAACCGCTGTACCGCCGCTCCCTATGGGGCGGCTTTTTTTTGCCTGTCGTTACAGCTGGCTGTGCTTCATCTCAGACCAAGATGACTACCCAAAGAGGCGCAGCACCATGGACGTAATTGCAAACAACGCAGCTGATACCAAAGAAATGGTCATGACCGAGGTCCTGCCGAATGGCGAGGAACTCAAGCGGCCGTATTCACCGTCGGAGATGGCTTTCATGTTCAACGACGTGGAGATTCGCAACCCCTACTTTTCACCGTGCGGAACAACTGTTGTTGACCCCGTACAGGCGTATGGCTTCGAGGTTTATCACACCGGAGGCGGTTGCATGGCTTTGCGGAAGGAGTTCTGCAACGGTCAATACCTGCTTCTTTCGATCGAGGTGTCCATCGCTGAACCTGAGGAGTGGGATGAGTGCACATTGGGCCTGTATGACGCCGATGGCGATGAGAAAGCCTACTGTGAGCTCCGTGATGTTCCATATGCACAAGTCGACCTGACCGGGCATCTTGATGCCCCAGTGCGCTTGTTGTGCCCGTGCTGTGGTGCTCGTACCACAGGTCGGCAATGGGGCAATCAAGATGCTGGTCACGGTCTGTGCAGTGATTGCATCGAGAAGGTGCTGGCCAAGATGACGGCAGAAGAGTTTTCCAAACGCTACGGGCTCCAGGGAGTTCACTTCGGTCTGTCGCAGTGCGCTCCCTCTGCTCAGTTGCTCGATGAGCTCGCTCAAAAGAAACTGCTGGCGCAAGAAGAGCCGGATCAGCAGGCAGTGGACTCGAACGCTCTCAAGGACCGGTACCGTTCATGGGCGCTGGACAACATCGCCAATGATGATCTGCAGGTCAATGAAGATGCCCAGGTAACGCTGTGTGAAGATGGCGCATTTGTCGCAACCTGGACATGGGTGCCGCGTGATTCCATTCCGGACGTTGCTGATCCGGAAGAGTCCGCTGATTAACGCTACGCAACCGCTCCCTAACCGGAGCGGTTTTTTTATGCCCAGGCGCCGGCCGGCGTTGTAGGTCGCTGTGATGCATCCCAATGCATACGACCAACCTCTCTGGAGATTGCCCATGGCAAGCAAACTAGCACGCGCGGTACCACCCACCATCAAGCCACTGGCAGAAGCACTGTGTGATGGCCACCGGTATCCGCCGGCGGAGATGTTTCGATTTTTCCTAGGGGCAGTGATGGAGCTTTGGGGGTTTCAGCCCTGGTATCCCATACCTGATGATGTCCGCGGTAAAATAGGACGAGTTATCACGCTGTACGATCAGGCGGTGGCCAATGAAGAACCGTTCAAGGACATTTTAGGCCCACTCTACGAAGAGCTGGCCAGCCATGGCGGCAAGCAAATGCTGGGGCAGTTCTTCACGCCCTGGTCATTGGCAAGCCTGATGGTCAGGATGAGCGATGGTGACATCGACCTGCCTCGCGCCGGTGATCTCAAAGCTTACTCAGATCCGGCTTGTGGCAGTGGAGTTATGCTGTTGGCAAAAGCAAACTACCTGCTCGAAACGAAAGGTCCTGGGGAGCTCCAGCAATGGCTTTTTCACGCATGCGATATCGATGGCATTTGCGCTCGCATGGTTGCGATTCAGCTGGCCGCGAATTGTGCCATTCATAGAGTCGAAATCGGGGAGATCATAGTGCTCCTTGGTGATACGCTCAGCTCGGACCCCAAGCAGCAGATCTTGCACGCAACCTCTCCGACGCTGATGCGTTCACGTCAAAATTCAATTCCGAAACTTGAGGTCGCCTCATGAAACGCTGGTACACGATCGCCGCGGCTTTAGCCTTCCAGGTGCTACCGCATGCGGCAAGTGCTTCGGAGGCTTCAGATGCTGTTCTGTCGGTTGCTGCCTCAAAAATGTCCACCGTAGCTCGCATCAACGGCGCCACACGGCCGGTCATCTACGTGGGTAAATTTGAAGGCTGCGACTCGGTCTCGATTCAAAATGCCCCCGGGCGCTTTGAGCACTTCCGTGTATGCGGTAACCAGGTCAGTGCTCGCAACACCGTGTCACCCAGTTGGACCGAAGACGATGGCGCCGGGGATGTTCTCCGCGCAGTGGTCGATAATGCGGTTCTGTTCGGCGCTGCATCGCAAGTGGACCCCAACGGTTACCTGATCGCAGCACGTGCTCTGGGACCTTCCCAGCGCTCGTGCAGCAACGTGGAGGTCATCTTGAGTTACGAAGGTGACCTGGTCGACAGGGCCTTGAAGAGCATCTGCTCTCATCGCCGTTAACCCCCATCAAACCCCGTCCTAGCGACGGGGTTTTCTTTTTGGCGTCATTCAGTGGGGCAACGCCGCATTGCGGGGCGTCTCAGTCCTTGGGGTCCTCGGTTCATGTTGGCTGTGATGCATCTCCCTTCACTAGACCAACACACCTGAGGGTATCGCTATGAATTCGTCCAGCACCGCAAAGGCCTATATCGTTGAAACCCGCGCCACCAACGGCGCAGAAGATACGCCAGAATTTGCATCCTTCAGCATCGATCTGGCTGCAACTCAACGCATCATCAATCTAGCTCGACTGGTTAAAGAGAATGGGCTTCACAAAGTGGAGACGTTTGACAGCACTGCTTCATTCCATCAGTACGCTCCTGGCACTGAAGAGGCGGAGGAGATCGGCTGCGACAACGATGTGTTACTGAAGGCCGGCTGTCTAAATGTGGATGCGTCCAGCTTCTGGTTCTCGGGATTCATCAGACATTCTGACGTCGAGGTTGTCAGCGCACGTCAGCCGATCGCTGAACTGCAGAGTCACTTCCACTTGGCCGGAGGCACAACTGAACTTGAAGCTGGCGGTGAACGGCAGTATCTCGTTACTTGGAGTGCTGATGTTGAGGTTGAGGGGGATCACCATGCGGCAGCCCAGGCCGTCGCAGACCGGTACTTCCGCAGCCACATTGCCGCCGGTGAACAGGACAGCGCGTGCACCTTCGTGGTGACCGCAAAATCTGACCAAAAGCCAGTAGAGATCGATCTCTCGACTTGTCACTCCGGTGAACAAATCTTGGAGTCGGCATGACTGCTGCACTTCAGGCTTTAGCGCCAGCTTGATGCTCGCGCTCCAAACGCTGCACATGACCCGGTCACTAGACCGGGTTTTTTTTCGCCTGGGACCAGTGCATGTGGACCGTACCGGGACCTGCCTGTTCAGATCTGTGATTTAGCGGCGGCATAACCATCGAGTGGATATTCAGGCCAGCCGCTGGGAGGACAGAAGCCCTGCCGACGTTCCTGCTCGGCGAACTTGGCGTGCCACTCGTTGCCCTGATCGAAGACCCAACCTGTAAGCCCGGTATCTGGGAATTGATCATAGGTGAGGTCGATAATGAACCCGTCGACCTCGAACCAGGCGTGAGACTGCTCCCTTTTTAGGTTCGGATGGTCTTCAGCCCACACATACACACCATCAGCACCGAGTTGTTCTTTGATGAGTCGACCTAGGATGTCCGAGGCAGGACCGCAGGTTCCTCGCGGAAAACCATTGAAGGTAGAACCGGGTTTGTCGACAAGAAGCAACAGCCCGCGGCGGGTTGATTCGGCTATTGCCTCAAGAGCTGCGCGGTCGATCTTCGCTTTTGCTTGCATGGGTTGAGTCTCGAAGGAGGGCAGTGTTCGAGGCCCCATTTTTGGACCTTGATGATACGTCGTCAATGAGGTGCACCGCCGGCAGTCGGGCTGTACATGATACGATTGTGCCATCCATAAAGTGCGGGCACGGTTGTCGTTTGATGAGTGGGTTGTATCAGAAATTCAGGAGAGCAATCTGCAGATTGCGCGGCCATCCTGGGCGTATCGTGACACGGGAGTATTCTGGCGAGGTGGTGAGGATCGCCAAGCGATGCCCCCTCTGCAAAACAGAGAAGATCATCTACCGGTTTCAATGAGCCTGGCGCTCGTTCGCTAGCGTCTACCTCAACATCCCAAGCCATGGGATCTCCTCGATTGGTGCTGTTCCAGTTGCCTGTGATGCATATCCCAGAACTAGACCAACACCTATGGGGAGCACCATGAGCCTTATCATCGAAACTCTGCAGAATCGCGTCAATAACGCCACAGGCCCGGAGCGGGAACAGCTGCAGGATGAGCTGAACATTGCGCTGATCAATCATGAAATGGGCGAGCTCCGTCGACTAGAGGGTGGCACACGCTACTGCCTCCATACTCGTGAGCATCAGCCTGCACTCAACATGCTTCGACGTGGAATGCGGCGCTGCGACGTGGTCACCCACTACGCCTACAAGGTGCCTGTTAAGCGCCAGATTGCGGCCGGGAAGGGGTGCTGAAATGGCTGTATCCAAGACTGAGCAGGAAATGCGGGAAACGGTGGCCAGGCGTGGCTTCTGGCATGTCACCGGTAAGAGAGCCTTCGACCTGACTAAGCGTTTGGAGGAGCTCGGCAAGCTCGATGGACTGACGGCCAGCTATGGGTGTCACAACGCCAACGGGGTCTTCTTCAAAAACCAGTGGAACTGCCCTCGGCCGAAGCTGGTTTACGAAGTGGTGGTCCGCGCTTGTGAGCCTGCTATCGCTCCCAGGCCCTCTGTATCCTAAAGCTACACCCAACCCGGCCACGTGCCGGGTTTTTTTCGGTGCCCCGGGAGTGTGCCCGATCAGACAAAATTGGTGAGTTTCGTGGTTCATGTGACTCATCCCCCTGGACTTGATCAACGTTCTAAGGGGACACACTCATGCTCGCAACACTTGAACTGACTGATGGAATGATGGTGATGGTCCAGACTGGTCGCCAGGGGCTGACCGGCATCCGGTGGTCGACCCCATTCGTTGATCGCCTGAACATCGAAACAGATCGTGAGGGAGTCACCTCTGGGCTTTCACTCAAGCAGACCAGCTTCGCTGAGTTCGATCCGCGCTATCACCGCGATGGGCGAAATCAGTTTGTCGCGAAGGATCACGCGCTTCGGATCGTGAGCGGTAGCCTGGAAGAACACCAGCAACGCTTTGAAGCCACGGTCGACCAGCTCTTAGCTGATGGCACATTGAAACGTAGTGAACTCCCTGCATTTGAAGATCTGCTCACGGCGATGACCGCCCTGGCAGCCTCAGAAGAGGTCTGCTTCGACCGGTTTATCGACTTCCACAGATACCGTCGGTTCTCCGACTTCCTGTGTGATTGGCAGGCGGAGAAAGGGAAAGCTGCAGGGGAGAGAGCATTGGATCTCGCCCACCAAAAGCCGGCCCTCGAAATCGCATTCAGCACGCTTGTTGAGTTCGGGATTTTTGGTGAGATGGAACCAGCTGGTCGACTGTGATCACGAAGGGGGATCCATCAATGTCGCATTACCAGGAGCAGAAGGTTGCTGAACTGAAACGCTTGGGCTGGTCTGAAGTCGGAAAACGTCATCTGCCAGGCCCCGGCCGGACACCAGCGAAGCAGGTGTATGAGCTGTCATGTCTGCAGGGAAAACTTCAGGTCTTCGTCTACCCGGCGGAACTGATCTACCAGACCGCTTAACGCTACACCCACGCCCGACCTAGTCGGGCTTTTTTTTGGCCCGCGGCCGAGCTGCTTGCGTGGTGATCGATGTGCGCCATCTCCACGCACTAGGCCAAAAATCAAAGGAGCAATTCCAATGACCACCGCAACAACACAGCAGTCAACCCGACCGAAAGCACATGCCCTGTTCAAGTTGAATTTCTGTCTACGAATGGCAAAGGAAAACTCGCTCTCCGCTCGTACAGAACCGCACCGCTATAGGCCCGAATACCGCCGTATGAGGAGGGAGTCGATGCAGGATGCCCGTTACTGGCGTGCCCTATGTAGCCGCTTAGATACCTGTTCAGAAGCTTGATCGCAATCACAGGCAATGCCCAGGGGGCCACCATGCTGCAAACCCTTACTGCTGCCCACGGGGCTTCGGTGATCCCAACAGGATTCCACCTAGCACGTGTCGTAGGTGTGAAACCGAAGTTCAAATCTGACCCTGACATGCGTGAGGTCGTGTTCTACCAATGCTTCCTCTCCGAATGTCATGGAGCCAACGGTCTTGAGCCTTGCGAGTACCTGGCAGAGCGACGTTACCTGTTGAGTGCAGCGAAATACATGGTCAATACCGGCCTTTCCACGTGCCCAGTGATCCAAGAGCTGGTGAGGTCGGAGACCGAGGTCAAGTATCTGCCGGCTTAGGCTGGATCATCTCCAAACGCAGCACAGACCCGGCCCTAGTGGTCGGGTTTTTCATTAGTGAAAAGGTGGGGCAGGTCAGGTTGCCCACTAGATTGCAATTCGGATATTATTTTGAGGTTCGACCGTTTCAGTACGCGCATGCCAGATGATCCTCTCAGCTCATTTGGCCTAAGAAAGCCGCCCATTCTCAGGCGGCTTTTTTTGTGCCTGCGATTTAGCCTTGTTCGGCCATATTTCTAGGGGTTGCGAAGCCCACACCGACGTTCTAGGGTTGCAGTGATGAAGCGAGGCCGAACCTGGCAGAGGAATGCATAGCCGCAGATCTGGCGGTGCAGAACCCCATCCACCACAAGCTTTGCAATCAACTGTTTCAGAGGACGAACGATGTTTGATGCAGCCCACTATCACGTGAAAGCCACAGAGCTGTTGACCGCCTTCGGCGTCCACCAAGGTGCACTGAGCACGTGGTCGCTGAGTGATGTGGGAACGGCCAGTCACGGCTATATCCACCACTCGCAGAAGCCCGCAGCCCTCGCAGCATATGCTGCGGTTAACCCTACCTTCGCAGCCGGGCGCTTTCCTGGATATACGTTGGTGGACCTGGTCGACAAGATCCCGAGCCTGGACTATGCGGAATATGCTGCCCTGGCGATCGTGTGCGGGGCTGAGCTGCCTTCTTTCAAGGGTTCAGATGAGCGGGCACGCATTTTCGGCGAGGCCGCCTGGGCTATCGTTGAGAAGTATCAGCTGCATGGGTGCTTTGAGCGCCACAACAAGCCGTTCCAGGCTATAGGCGATCATTACAGTCTCCGGCCCAAGGGGTGTGATTGGGCAAGGGACTACGCTGAGATCCCGGAAAAGCTAACTGCGATGCGTAAGGCGTATAGGGCCATGACCCCGCTTCAGAGGGTGATGACTCTGAGCCTTATGCATCTGTACAACCAAGGTAAGGACAACGTGTTCCTCACCGGCGGTTGCCCAACGAAAATTCTCGCTGCCGAGGCGCTGACCATCCTGCGCGATAACTCGGCTCTCGCTGACTGGGGCCACCTCGTGTCCCACTATGCCGGCTGGTAATCATCGACCTCACGCCACCTTCCAGGATCTCTACAGATGACAGAATCTCCATTCGCCACCCACCGGGCAGTGTTGGTCGACAGCGACTATGCGGCCGCGGGCTTTCTTCAGTCGTTCGCGATGGCCATGTACGCCGGCGCTGCCTACCCCATGGATGCCAATGGCCTGCGTAACCTGGATGACCAGCACATGCAGATCTTTCAAAAGATGGCGGCTTCCTACCGCCGCCATGGGGAAGCTGATCCCGATTTTGTAGACGTGTGCAAGGCGATCAAAGCAAAGCGCGCAGCTCACGCTCTCAGGGTCAAGGGAATACTCGATGAGCTTTTGGATAGCGATCCGGACCAGTACGAGGGCGGTCGACATGAGCATGCTGGAACCGTGAGTGTCTACGAGCGTGAGCATCAGCTGAACATCGAACGTCGCTGGTACGCACCTTCGTAAGTCGTACCCGGCCTGCCTTCCTGAGTTGCACTCCGGAAACAGAAAGGCCACCTCTGCTTACGCTCGGGTGGCCTTTTTACATCTCAACACTGGACGGGCGTTTAGACCGCATCACAGTGGTCACGCATCAACCCCCACACGGCCGATAAAAGCCGGTAGATGGTCAGTACGTGGCTCAGAATATTCAGCATACGCTTCATAATCGTTGACCTCCGTTTCAGGAAGGCCAATCTTCCAACGCCTAACCGGCACTTCAGCGCTTTCAGAACGCACGTGGTGCATTCCAGAAGAGGCCCAGGTGGCCCAACGAATGCAGCAAACCGGCACGGTCTAAACACCGTGTCGAAGGGGGTATCTCATCCTCGGAACATCGAGATTCTCGGGTTACCGAGCAGAGGACATAACCACCCAAGGGCCTCTTGAATTGCAGGTCCACATGCAAGCCGGCGCACCATACCTGTGCCCGGTTCAGAAAGCCTGAAAAAAATTCAAACTATCGTGAAAATGATAAAGCCGCCCCGCCTGCCGCCTTCCACACCCGTGTGACGCATTCCTGCGGTACCAGGTCTTCGCAACACCTGGCTTACCTTTCAGGAGAGTCATGCAATGCAAACCCAAACCGTAAACGCCGCCATTCAGCTGGACACCAGTGACGATTTCAACCAGTCGAAGCTGCCGATCGACCGTGAGTCGATTCGCTCGCGACGTCTCTTGCGCCTGATCGAACTGGTGGAAGTCCTTCGCGTCCCCGACAACGATCGCACCATCTGGCAGATGCTGCTCGATGCCGGCGCTAACCCCGACTTCATCCTGTTGCGTGACTGCGACGATGAATCTCGGCTCGCCCGCCGCCCTGCGCTGCAGGTAAATGTAAACACGAGCAAGCTGCATGGATTTCTGGTGATTACCCACAACTCCGACGATACCGGCTACAAAATCCTGCTCCAGGACAAGGGCCACTCGGTACCAGTCAAAACGGTCGACAATGTCATCGTGCGTAAACTTGCCGCCACACTCGTTGAGCTGATCGATGACGGCACCAAGCGTGTCGAAATCCCTTCGCAGGGCCTGGCTACGAATGCTGTCATCGCAGGGGACTACCTGCTCAGTTCTTGAACGTTCCACCTGACCCACCGTTCGCGGTGGGTTTTTTATTGGGCGCTGCAAAGCATTCCCTCAGACCAAGATGAGGGTATACAAATGACCACTACCGTACAGTTCAACCACAGCTACAAGCCTCGCGGCCGCATTGTGTTTCGCCTAACCGGAGGAGGGGAGACGGCACTTGCCGGCGTGCTCCACTTCGACCCTGCCTTTGAAATCGCCGAGGGGGCCAGCTACCTGGCGCGAATCGGCGCCAGTGGGTTTGAGGTGTTCGATACTGTTGTCGACGCTGATCTACCTGCGGACCTGGCGCCCTACAATATCGATTACCACCTGCGTGCTTGCATCTGGCGGAAGCCTGTTGCCGACGGCACCCTAATGGTGAGATTCATCCGACAGTGGGCTGGCTGCCAGAGCTGGCTGGTCTATAGTTGCGCACCAGCGTCACCGATCAGCGCGGGTGCTTATTCGGCGACCGGCCATGCTTGGTTCGATGTGACAAGGTTCGAACTCTCGCCCATCGCTGCACCGGCAGAAGAGGTGGGCCTAACCATGGCACAACTGACGACCATTCCCCCGGTATGGCCCGATTCGGATCGCGTACATCACGCGTTGTGCGCTATCCCTTTAAGCTGGCGCCCAGACTACCTGGCGTATTCGAAACTGCAGGTCGCCCTCGGCCGTGGTGAATTGAGTCGAGAGGAGTTCAAGGCACATGTGCTCAACCACGAGCGGCTGAGGCACCTATGGTCGAATCCTGGTGATGATTACTTAAATTACCTGGTGCACCTCGATGACCTGGGCGGCGTCCAGGAGGTTGGGCCGTACAACAGCCAGCAATTGCTTGAACGCAAGGAGCGGAGCCGTATGGCAATGCTCGCTGCACGCTGAAGGCAACGCTACCGACCGGCCCTTGAGGCCGGTTTTTTTTCGGGCACAAAAAACCGCTGACCTAGGTGGCCAGCGGTGGGGTATTGCGTTGGTACCTCATGCAGCAAGATTGCGCGTCTGGAAAGTCACGTGGTCCATACAGGCAAACAAGCTTTGCGCTTTCTGCTGGAATAGGCACAGGGCGATTTGCTTGAAGTCAGTTTCTTCATCCCTGCTCGGTGTTGATTCGAAGGAGAAGGTGACGGTACCGCCGTATTGGCCTCGGTTGTACAGCACCTCGATGTCAACCAGCGCAACGAGGCGGCCGCCTCGTTTGATGTGCCGTCCCTCGAACTTGTATTGCTGGTGCCGTAACAGGTCACGCCCCATCTCCACGGAGATAGGTTTAATCGTCGCAGCACCATCCTTCAGCAGGGTGATTTCGAAAACCTGCAGTGCCTCCTTCATGTCGAGCGCGCATTCCACAAACTCAGTGAGCTTGGGATGCAGGCCGAGTGAAGCCAGGTGTGTGCCGTTTTCGCGGATGACCCAAACGTATCGACCGCCGACCGTCCCAGTTTTGGTGAGGTGGAGCAGGTCAAACTGGTAAAAGTCTTGTTTGAATCCACGCAGAAGGCAGTCATCAGCCTCAACGATGGCACGCATTTGCTCAAACGCTGGTTGGAATTGCATAGGGTCTCTCCTAGAAAGGCTTTTCATGATGCAAGGAGATGTCCCACAGGCATGTAGAAGGTGGATTGTAGGGCTGTGTGGAGCATCCCCTGAAGTCAGTTAAACAACCAACTACCTGGTGCCCCTCATGAACGATCCAAAAAGCTCCCTACAAGCGGTGGAAAGCCTTCTCAGTGCCGTCAACGCGCACGCCCGAGACCTCAACGACAAAGTATTACCTCCTGATGGGGATAGCTACAACGAGCTCTTGCACTTGGTCACTGATCAGTTGAATGCGATTTTGGGCGCTGCCCAGGGCATCACTGCTGATCCTGCACCTGACACAGCGAGCGCTGTAGCTAAAGCGACTCAGGTGTGTGGTTCTCCTGTTGCCATCGTGCTGGATGCCATCGTCGGCCGGCTCTCCCTAGGCAATCTCCGGTCAATTCTCCAGGCCTATGAGTGCTGCACCCAAGAGCAGCTCAACGGTAACGCAAACTCGCAGCAAATCGCTGGAAAAGCGCTCTCTGCAGCTATTTTGCGGGGTGTCGAGTCGATGGTCGCAAGTGATCGACAACACCTTGAGCTACTGCTGGCGCCGCAAGCGTGAGCAGGTAACCCCACAGCCCGGCATTTGCCGGGTTTTTTTTCGCCCGCAGGATGAGCGTGCTTCACTGCTGGCCCCAGATGAACATGGTGTACAAAGAAAACTAGCCTTATGTTTACGCGTTAAGTATCGATATGCTCTAAGATGCATGACTCAATTGCTGCAAACACACAATGGCGCCGGAGCCTTAGGGAGGGACCCAGCATGTGCAATCGGAATCTGATTGAAGAATGGTCGTGGGATGGATCATCGATCGACGGCATCAAACGCTTTGCTGCCGAGCTCGGAATCGGCCTGCAGAAATTCGTCGAGTCATTCTTCTGCGACGGATGGCCCGAGACAGTTCCAGAGCCGTACCGCGGGGTTGTTAAAGGGCCGATCAGTCGAGATTTCACGCAAGGGGAAAATAGCCTGGCAGGCCACCAAAACTACACCCACATCCTTGCAATCGACCTTGCCGGCGCTGCACTCGTGATGGATATCACCGGCTGCCTGTACACCGATGGGGAAATACAAACCCTGGTCGAGCGCCCAGCGGCAGACGCGCTGGCCAAGGTGGACGAGTACCGTCTCGGAGGGTCTGCATATCGCCCGGAGGTGCGCGAAGCATGAACTACTTGGAACGTGCAGCAGACGACGCAGGCTATCCCAACCTCGACTTTGAAGATATGTATCAGAAGGGCCTCGCGTGCTTTCAGTGGGGCCTACCAAGGCCGTTGGTTCGCCAGGCATTCAAGTACGCATGTGCAGGGTGGACTGAGCGAGACCGCCCGATCTTGATGTGGCATGTCCGTGCATTCGTCTATGGGTTGTCCGGCCGCTGTGACGGGGGAATTCGAAAGCGCCTTGCGCCGGAGGACTACCAATGGCCAGTCCCCCCCGATCCGTCCTGGGAGCTTGTGGTGTGCACCTATCCCGACGGCACTTGTGAGCTTGACCTGGTTCATCCAGTGAGCGGCCGATTCTGGTCCGAGGACAACGGTTTTTTCGAACTCCCCACCGAGAAACGCACGTTGATGAACCCTATGTGGTTCAAGTCCATGGGTTTTGACGTAATGCACATGCAGCCGGCGCTGCAGGTCCGTATAGGCGACCCTAAAAGACCCCATCTGAAGCTGGTGTGATGTAGGGACCAGAGGACCTAATCGCACCCCAGTTCCATTGACCTAGGAGATAACCGCTATGACCGATCAAGTGATGCACATTTTCGCGCCCGACCAGTCCAAGATCACCCCGTTCATTACCAAAGTGGAGATGCTATTGGGCGGGATACCTCAGGTGATGTTCCCTGACGGCACCCTACAGTTCGCTGATCAGGACCAGCGGCCAGTGATTCTATTTTCGCCGCGGTTACCCGAGCCTGAGCTGGAAGAGTTCTGCCGCCTCAACATCAAGATGTACGAGCAGCATTACCAGCAGCACAAGGAAGCCATCGACAATTTTGAGACCCGGCCTATCACGCAGTTTTGGTGATGCCCAGACCGTTGCCAGGCGGGTGGGCTAACCCAGCGGGCCAACTCGCCGTTGCAGCACTCGATCTTCCCAGGTCCATGATCCCCGATCGCGCCATTGCCCGGATTTACCGCTCTGTGTTGCACATCTCCGGTTATACAGCCAACAGGAGATTTCCCAATGCAACATTTTCAAAAAGCAGCAGTGGACCGCACCGATCGTCAAGCGATGATCAGCTTCCTGGCTGGCCATTATCGCTATGACACCATGAACTCTTGGAACCGCGCCACGAGCTACGCTCACTGCGTGAAGATCCATGCCCTTGGCCTGGATCGGGAGCAGACAGAGAAGGCCTTTGAGCTGCTCAATGTCGACTACTGGGATGACTTGTCTCTGGTGATCGAGGACTTCGTCGTGGAAATGAATGGCGAGTTCACCATCAGCAGTAATGGCCGATCGAGCGGGTATCTGGTGCTCATGAAAAGCCAATGGGAATCCACCGGCTATCAGTCCTACTGCAAAAGCTGCTCTCAGCGCAATTACCAAGCCTGTACCGAAGGTAACAATCGCTGCGGTCGCTGTGGCGCCGAGGGTGATGCAGGTCGTTTAAACTTCCAGCATCCACCCAAAACGCTTCGTGTCTCTGGCCAGGCGTTGGACCAGGATGAAGACTTCAACGAATGGTCTCTGGACCAGCTCGCGAACCGAGTAGAGGTCGTCGAGGCATTTGACAATGCTTGTGACAGTATCCGCTCAACCTTCATCGACATGCTGAGCCTGAACGTCGTCGAAGAAACAGTGCTCATTCCGCAGAAACGCTATGTGCTGAAGTCGGCATAGCACCTACGAACGCTCCATCCGCCGCTGGTCTTCGGACTGGCGGTTTTCTTTTGCCCAAAGAAAAGCCCCGACACATGGTCGGGGCGGGTAGAGCGTTATACCTCCTCGGCATCAGCCTCAGGGTCTGCGATCAGCCGCAGCAAATCAGCGACAGGCAGAGAGCAGAGCTGGCGCATGTCGTCGTTCATGTCTTCCAGTCGTTGACGCAGGCCCTGGAGCAACTCGTGGAGCTGCTTTTTCTCCAGAAGGTTGACCGCCATGACCAAGACTCGCCATACCAGCTCGGATTCTTCATCGAGAGTGTCGGTGCGTTTGCGAAGATCCGCGAAGAAATCGAGGATCTCACTGCTGTCCAGGTGGTCGTAGACGCAATCCGGACTCCAGGTGACCTCGGTACCGTAATCAGCCGCGAGCGCAGCCGTGACCTGGTCACGCAGTTGCGGCATCGAGGCCCAGTCCCATACGCCGAGTTGCGCGGCTTTGGTGAGTGTTTCCTGGACGGTGTTCAGCGTTGCAAGCATCTGCGGGAAGAGCAACCGTCGGACTGACTTCGAACCTTCCCAAACAGCTACCTGCAGGGCATTTTGCATGTTGGTTGGAGAGGACCCACGGCGATTAGCTTCCAGCAACAGCTCACGGAGCAAGGCATCGAGCTCGTTCGGCGTGCTGCAGTCGGGTTTGATTGTTGTCGTCTGCAGTAATTGCAGCGTGACCTCGCGGCCGTGAGCATCCAGGCAGTGGAACGTGTCGTCGACCCAGCGGCCAGCCGACAGTGCCTCAGCAGTGATCAGCGTCTCGCAGTTGCTCGACCACAACAGGCGAAGCAGGATGACTGTCGAACCTGATTGCTCGACCTCCGCAGTGCAGCGCGTGGTAAGCCCGGGCAGCGTCAGCTGCACGTGGGAGGCGCTGTGCAGCAGGTTGATGAAGCTGATGAGCGATACGTTGTTCATGGCGAACTCCTGAAAGTAGTTGAACTTGCCCTCAGGGATGCCACACACGCACGAATACCCCCCTCCCTTGTTCTGTGCTCTTGAAGCCGCCGGTCCCTCTCGGCCCGCAAAGCCGGCGCCAGGCACGCCCCCATTCTGTCAGTGAAAAAACCAGGCGAGTACAAATGTTCTCCACTACACTTCACCGACATGCAATTAACAGTCAGAGCAGGCCGACCTAGCTCCCGTCCATCCTGTACCTCCGGAGTCGCCCATGAGCGCTACTGAAGACCTCTTCAAACCTGACAGTCCTTCTTGGAATGAACGGCCTAAGGAGACATTCGACCACTGGATCAGCCAGCAAGCGGGCAGAGGAACCTCAGCCCGCATTCGAATATCGTCCGCGGAGGTCTATCGCTCGCAGTGGGGCCGGTTTGTCGACTGGATTGAGCAAAAGAGCATTAAATTAGACGAAGTGGATGCAAGCGATATTTCAGACTTCCTTGATAGCCTAACCCCTGAGATCGAGAAGAACGAAAAGCGAGTTAACAATAGGCCGCAGCGCGACCGGTACCGCAAGCTAATACAACGAGTGTTGGCCGACCTGTTCAAGGAAAAGGAAGAGCCAGGTTTCCTCAACCCGGCGGCGCAGGCGTTGAGGGCTGAAGGGGTCAAATGGAAGGATGTCGACGGCAACCTGCCTACCAGCTTTCTGCGGCCCCAGGAAGCCGAGCTGCTGGCCAATCACCTGGTGGCGCCGCTGACGGCACAGAACGAGCGGGGGCGGTGGCGCGAGGCGCGGGATCGGGCGATGGTGGGTCTGTGCGTGGGGGCCGGGCTCAAGGTGCAGGACATCGTCGGCCTGACTGTTAATTGCATCACCCCGCAAGCCGCCCCATGGATCACCCTTTCCTATGCGGATTCGAAGTTCGAGCACCGGACCAAGCCGTTTGACTACGCCGCCCGGGCGCTGGCCACCTGGTTGCACATCCGCCAGCAGGCCGGTACCGAGGGCGACCTGGTATTCCCCAGCGACATCACGCCGGTGATCAAGAACGGTCGCAAAATCACCTCGATCAACCCGTCGACGGTGAACCGGATCACCGAGGCCGTGATCGTCGAGTCTGGGGTGAAGGCCATTCGCGATCCTGAGCATCGAGCTAGCCCGCAGACCCTGCGTAATACGTTTGCGGCTGAGCTGTTCGAAAGAGGGGAAACGCCGGCCCTGGTGGCGGAGTGGATGGGCTTTGCACAGCCCGTGTCGGCCGAGAGGCTTTATGAGTCCTGGAAGCTGTGGCGGCAGACCATCAAAGGCACAGAACAAGGGGAGTAAGTGGGCTAGGCAGAGGCGTGACCACCTCCGCCCAAAGGGCAGCAGACGCTTACGCGGACTGAGGAGCCTCGGCCTCCACGTCGCACACGCTGATGTGCACGTGGCCAACGGCAGAGGCATTCAGAGCGATGCGGACTTCGCGGCAAACATCCTCATAGTAGGCGTCCCGCACTTCACGGAAGGCCGAGAACAATGTGAAGAGGCCAATCATAGGAACTAGCAGGTATCGCGCCACCTCAATGATTTTGGTCAACCCCGCAGTGATCTCAGCAGGACTAGCAGACTGCAACGCAAAAAGTGCTCTGGTGACTGCTTCGGGCTCCAACAATGTCGCAAGCAGCACTAAAGCGAAAACGGCCGTTGGCAAGGCTGCAAGGGCTCCGCGCAGGGTTCGAGTCAAGGCGCCCATCACAACGATCAGGGCTTTGACGTACGTCCGAGGATCTCGCCGCACGCGGCTTCGCATCTCCTGGTACTTCTCCATCGAGAGAGAACCCACCCCTACACCGTTGACCTCCACCGTGACTTGCTTCTCGCTCATGCTCATATCCTGTGCTCCTAGTGGGGATTATTGGTCGGCCGCATGGCCAACCTGAGCAGGATAGCATTTAGATACAGTCGGTGTATGTGTTCGTGTTATAGCATCTAGGCCCAGGCCCAGCGGGTGAGACGCGCCTGATTCACGAACGCCAGAAACCACAAGGCCCACTACGAAGTAGCGGGCCTTGTGGTCGCAAGTTCAACCTTTCGGTTGATTTTCCCAGCCTTTCAGGAGATTGGGTCGGTTGAGGCTTGTTCGCCTACATGGGGCCTATTAAACACTGGTTTCGCTGGCAATGCAACATGGAACTATAAAAATATGCGAACGAGCGGTCAGAGCGCCAGAAAGCCCGTAAATACGCCGTTTCCGTTGGGTATCGAGGCCAGAGGGAGTGCCTAACTACCCTCCACTCGACCCGCGAGATACTCACAGTATCGGAATGGACAAACTGAATGCATGCATTCAGAATCATGTGGCGTATAGGTACGAGTTATTGACCGCGCGAGCGCGACTTCCGCCTCAACCCAATAGGGACAACGATGGCCACCATACTCTCACACGACCAGCAGCAACGCCGGGAACACACCGAGCTCATCATGCAGCCTATAAGCCGAGCCAAGCCTCCAACCATCAGCAAAGAGTCGACGCTCTGCGAAGTATTCATCAAAGAGTTCAACCAGATCAAAGGATGGACGTGTTATCCAGAGGCTGCAGGGTTCGATGTGCTGGTGGTCAACGACGACGGCCGCCAGATCGGTGTCCAGGCAAAGCTCTCGCTGAATGCCAAGGTCGCTGAACAGATCCTTCCCAATCAAGGCGACGACTTTTGGGAAAGTCCGGGCCCAGATCACCGCCTGGTCATCGTCAGCAAAATCACCGATGCCAGTGCTGGCATTGCCAAGATGCTCCGTCGGCTTGGAGTCAAAGTACTCTGCCCATATGAGTCATGGACAGCACAAGGCTACGTGCACACGTTCGGACTTGATCATCGGCTCTTTTATGCAGAGGGCAGCGCAGGCTCTGATGAACGTATGTTCGATTGGTGGCCCTCAGTGCGCTGCCGTGTACCGGCCATCGTAACCTCCTTGCCGGCTGGAGTTCCAGCCCCGGTTCGACTCACGCCATGGAAAGAATCGGCACTGAAAGTGGTGGTCCTGATGCGTAAGCAGGGATTCATCACGGCCAAGCAAATCGCATCGTTCGGAATAGGCGTCACCGCATGGACCCAGCCGGCCGGCAGCAAGAGACCCTGGCTCGCTAAAAGCCAAATCCGCGGTCAGTGGGTGGAAACTGAACACATGCCCGGCTTCGACAAGCAGCACCCTGATATGTACGCCAAAGCGCTTGCCGAGTACGAAGCCGAGGCGGCGAAATTACAGCTGATAGCCCCAGCAGCAAACTGAATGACTGATGAGAGAAAGCATGAACTTTGAAACCCGAAAGAAAAAGCTAATGGACATAAGGAGGTGTGCGCTGGACATGCAGAACGGGACCCTTCCACCGTCCATGATGGCAAGCCTTCTCGCCTCTATTTCCACTGCCATCATTGTCGGAGTCATCATGAAACAGGACCCACTTTTGGTAGTAGGCACCAGCCTTGTGGTTGCCCTGCTGGTTTACTTTCGAGCCCCATTTTCTAAGTCGTGGGCCGAGGCTCTTGATAACCGGCTAACCGACTATGAGCCAATCGACCATGAAGCGTACGCCACTTTTCACCATGCGACACGTGAGCGGGGCGGCCTCGATCTTCCTGCGGTGTTCAGTTGGATAGAGCAGGAAATGACTGCTCTCTCCGCTATCACACCGAAAGTCCCAGATTGCGCAGCCCACAAGTTCATCAGCAAGCCAGTCAAGCCAGTGGCCAATGATCGCAGCCAGGAATAGCAGGCTATGAGCGCTCTTAGCTCAAGGCACTTGTCGTTCTAATCAGGTTCACCATAGGCCGGCCTAAGGAACGGCTGCCAATTCTCGGCTCCCTCGATGTCGACGGCCTGGCCCGCAGCGGAAATTTTAAAGCTCAGTTTTCGCTTATCGGCCACCAGAAGCCCCCTGTTTGCTAGTCCTCGGGCAATGCCAAGCACGACCAGGAGAGGAGGGTAATAACTTTGCCCGATCCATGGCTCAAATGGGTCCAAGAATTCGTTTGGCTGCTGTTGCCCCTGGTAAAGAATGCGCAGGGCAGTGAGCGACATCGGCTTGCTGGCAGGGTCAATTTTTGGTTTTTGCATAGGCAAGCCTTTCAGCACTCTGGCGACCCTCCTGCCATCAGTTGTAAGCCTGACATAAAGAGACATGAGATCGCCCAAACCGATCAGCCGGTGATCCGTGTTCAGCAAGCCGCGGCTTTCCAGGGAATGCCACGTTGAGCCGGCGCCATGACCGACCAGTTTCATCTCCGCGAGCGCGTACCGTAACGGGCCATCGTACGTCATTCTTCGGACCCGACCGTCAGGACCATATTCCAGCCACCGCCATTGGCTCGCTGGCGCAGAGCCTGGCCCAGAATTCGCCTGCTCGGCCCGCTGATCTTCGTCATACGCCACCACGAGGTAGGCACGCTGGCGCTCGTTGAGCGACTCAGCGATCTCGGTTATTCGGGTGATCAGCTTTTCCTGGGCCATGATGCTGCTGAAATTTTGGGCACTTCCTTAACTTAAGCACCGCCGCCGAGCTTTGCCTTGCCGGGCGATCGCCGGCCTGGCCGAACGCGTATACACCACTGAATCACAACCACCGTCTCAAACCGGGGCAGCTTTATAGCTCGATGCACACCATCTCCGGAGACCAGGTCACCCGCATAGACCTGCTTTTCCAGGAGATCAGTATGTCCAAGCAAATCCAAGCAAATCAAACTGCAGTTCTGGTCGCTGACCGTGAGCAAGGTACGATCCTCGCCGCACTTCGCCACTACCAGGAGTTCCTCCGAAGTGGGGCGTCAGCTGCTCCGGGCCTGCTTGATATCGCAAGCAATTCCGGTCAGCTCACGCCCCTGTCGACCCAAGAGATCGAAGTGCTGTGCGAGAAAGTAAATTTCGGGTCGACCCTCAAGGAGCTCGAATCGTTCGTCGCCAACGCAAAAGCTAAGTGAAGGGTGGCGGTATGCATCCGATCATTGAAGCCTCGCGGCTTATGAAGGGCGCGCAGATCACGCGGAAAGCAGCGGTACATGCCAATGGGGGGACTATCTTCCTCTGGGAGCTCTCAACTGGTGACACCATTGAGACCATACGTTCAACCCATGGCTTCAGTTCAACCGCGTTGAAGGCCATCCCCTTTATCGATCGCGTCAATTACTACAGCGCCATGCGTGGCACCAAGGTAACTGGTAGCTACCAGCTACAAGCTTAGAAACGCTCCATCCAACCCGGCCATGCGCCGGGTTTTTTGATGCGGATTTATAGGCGCATGAGGCGCATTCCCCAAGGCAAGTTCAACGCCTTACGGCAAGACAAGTGCCTTGGCACACCTCACATGAATGGAGCAGGCAATGGCCACTCTCACCGCAGTTCAAGCACAGAAGAAAATCGAGGATCACCTGATGAAAGGGGCGGGCATCTACGCCTACCACCCTAAACTGGGTGGCCGCTACTTCAAAGCACGTGTGTCAGGCGAAATGCTGGAGGTCTGGGACGGATTCAGCTGGTTCGAGGTACCCCGCGAAACGAAGTTCAACAACGGCCATGGATCCGCGGGTGACCTGTTCACTTATTGATTTGCCAGCTAACAACGCCTTTCAGGAGACACACATGAGCACCCGCACCCCTATCGCAAAAATGGGCAAGACCATCAATGCTGCCGAAGTCGAATTCAAAGTCGGACGCAGTGTTTACAAAGTAGAAGTCCCTGCCGGCAGCCGCTGCTGCTTCCTCTCTGGTGGTACCAATGGCGGACGCTGGGTCGTAGACGATCTTTCATTCCTCAATCCGAACTCTGCCGTGTACCACGATGCCGACCACTACGGAATTCCGATTCCAGAAACCAACGTAACAGAGGATGCACGCCGGACTTGAGTCGGCTGGATTCTTGCGAGCTCTCCAGCTCTGCATAACTGCTTCACCAGCCCTCGGACTATTGGTTCGGGGGTTTTCTTATGCTACCGACTGCACCCAAGATCCGGGCGCCGTAGGCACTGCTCCTCCCTCCGCCGGCATCTCGACGCCTTCGCCCTCGATCGCTCCCGCAGTAGATACCTCAGGCGTTAGCGGCAGCTGGCAATCACCGCACACCAGGTTGTACTGGTCGCCGCCGAGCACAGATTTGTTGCAGCCAGCACACGTGTATTTCGTCCTGGCCCAGGCTTTTTTGTTCGAGCTTCGGCGGCCAGCACCAGCAGGCATGGCAGCACCCGCCAGATTGATATCCAGCCCCTGATCGTGAAGCTCGCGGATGAGGAGGCTCAGGCCACCGCCTTCGAGTAGGTAGTGCGACACCTTCTGCCCGGTCATCCGGCCACCAGGTAGGCCGGTACTGGACGGCTGCAGACCGATCTCAACCATTTTCTCGGCCCAGACCTGGTCGTGGTAGGCCCGCCGCGGGGGCTGTCCGGAGTGCTGGCGGTACTGATGACAAACCTGATGCGCCAGCGACTCGATCATTTTGCTGCTCGACAGGTGCGCCCCAATGGCAATTTGGTCCAGCGCCGGGCAGAGCTCCCCGCTCGGGAGAGCGCCAGGCCGGTAATGGCCTTCGGATCCCTGGCGTGTCGAAAATCTGATTTCGCAGCCAGGCAATGCCCCGGAAAAGAAGCGCTCGTTGATGGCGTGATAGGCGTGGTGCAGTTGCTGCAACGGGTGAGAAGGCGGCTTTGCGGTATCCATAACTCTCTTTTAATACTCGCTGCGTATAGTCACGCGTTGTCGGTGTTGCTAGTATATGGTTACACGTACACATAATTCTACATACACCATTTCTAAATCTGAGGTAACCGATGAAAAAGCTCGCTGTCGCTCTCGCTCTCGCCAGTTGCTCGCTGGCTGCATTCGCCCAGGCCGAGTCGCCTGCACCCGAGGTGGCTCAGGCCCCTGTCGCAGCCTCCGCTCCAGCAGCTGCGGCTGCGGCGGCGGCGCCAGCGGCAGACATCGAGATCATGACCGTGCTCAACACGCTCAAGGGCAAATACCCCTCCACCAACTTCACCAACGTGGAGCGGGCGCCGATCGATGGCCTCTACGAAATCACCATGGGCAAGAACATTGCCTACACCGATGCCACAGGTCGCTACCTGTTGTTCGGCAGCGTCTACGACATGCAGACCCGCAAGGACCTGACGGCACCCAAGCGAGCAGCTGCTGAGAAGATCGACGTATCGAAGTTTCCGCTGGCCGACGCGTTCACTCGCGTGAAGGGCAACGGCTCCCGCAAGCTCTACCTGTTCTCTGACCCTGACTGCCCGTTCTGCAAAACCCTGGAATCGGACGTCCTGGCCAAGCTCGACAACGTCACGATCTACACCTTCATGTACCCGCTGGACTCGCTGCACCCTCAGGCTCGCGCCAAAGCTGAATCGGTCTGGTGCTTGCCTGAAGCGGGCCGTGCAGCAGCATGGGAAGCTCTGGCGCACGGCACCCAGCCACCGGCCAAAAAATGCGACAACCCTATCGAGCGCAACATCGCGCTGGCTGAAAGCATCGGCTTCCAAGGCACCCCAGCAATGGTGAGCGAAGACGGCCGAAAGCTGCCGGGTCTGGTACCACTTGAGCGCCTGGAAAACTTCCTCAACGGCGGTTCCTGATCCCCCCTCCGACAGTCTTCTCCACGTGGCCATTTCGATGGCCACGTTGGTTTCTGATCACCTGATCATCATGAGCCCCGGGCTGGGCATTCTCATTGGAGTTGTGATGAAGCTAAGCAGCTTATGCGCATCCGCTTTCCTTACCGCCCTCTACCTCGCGTCATCCACTGTTCATGCCGAAGAGCTCGGCAAATACGGAAACACCTGGGAGATCCAGGAGCAGGATGCAATCGACATGATCCAAGGTCGGTTGAAAGCGATGGACAAGAAAGGCGAACTCGACAAGTTCTGGAACGACTACCGCGACAAGCAGTTGGCCGGAGCAGAAAACCCCAAGCCGCTACCCGGCATTGGCCCCGTCGTTGAGCCACAGATCAGGATGTACGACCCGACCTACACGTACCCTGAAACCGTCAAAGATCATCTGGGCAACATCCTGGTGCCGGCGGGCACTCGCATCAACCCGCTGGACCACATCACCCTCAGCAAAGCGATCATCTTCATCGACGCTCGCGACCCGAAGCAGCTGCAGTACGCCAAGAAGCGCACGGACGAGCACCCCCGGGACAAAGTCGTGCTGGTAGCGGGCTCGTTCCTGAAGCTCGATCGAGAGTGGGGCCGCCCGGTCTACTTCGACCAGATGGGAATCCTCACGAAGAAGTTCGGGATCGAGCGCGTTCCCGCGGTCCTGACCCAGAAGGGTAGGGAACTCCAGATTGAGGAGTTGAAGCTATGAAGAAACTGCTTATGGCCCTGGGCTTTGTGGCCACGGCCCTGCTCAGTACGGTCAGCTCTGCTGATGAAGGCGTGTGCACCGGCAAATTCCCGAACCTGATTTCGGACGTCTGCTGGTCCTGCATGTTCCCGATCAAGCTTTTCGGTTCCACGGAGCTCATCTCCGATGGCCAGGAAGACTTCGACAGTGGCAACAAAAGCGCGTTCTGCACGTGTGACAATCCGCCCAAGGTCGGCATTCCCACCTCGTTCTGGGAGTTCGACATGATGACCGACGTTACCACGGTGCCAGGGTGCTTCCCTTTGCTTGGTGGGGTGAAGGTCAATGTAGGCGTGAACGCCGATGCCTTCGGCTATATCTCTGACGATCAGAGCAGCGGTATTGGTAGTACCCGAGACTCGTTCATGCAGGTCAACTTCTACATCAACCCGGCCATGTATGTGATGGGCGCCATCCTGGACGATACCTGCATGGACAACCGTGGTATCGACGTCCCCTGGATGTCTTTCGCAGACCCCACCCACAACGACGACGAGCTCGCCGGCATCCTGACACCATACGCATTCCCGTTCGGAAGCATGCTGGCGATCGGGGCCATGTCCGCCGATGCCGTTGCCGCCGCCGCGGGCTTTCCACTGTCGACGATCTTCTGGGCAGCCGGGTCGTACGGCCACATGTACCCGCTGACCGGCCGTAACGAGGCCCACCTGAGCATGGAGCAAACCGCCAGACTGCAAACCACGCGCATTCTCGCAAAACTGCACGCTGCTGGCACCCAGTGGGCAGCAATGGGAGGGGACGCCATGTGTGGCTACTACCCGCAGATCATCATGGACAAGCGGCAGTACAAGCTGACTCGCCTCTACCCCAAGCCTGAGACCGCAAAAATCGCAGGCAAGTGCTGCTCCCCAATCGGGCGGTCGACCATTTTGACCGAATCAAACACTGAGTTCCCTCTCCCAGGTTACAAGGACTTTGGCTATGGCATTTTCCGTAAACGCGACTGCTGCGGCGGCGCTACTCTTAGCAACTAGTTTCTTCGCCGTGCCTGCCGTGTCTCAGCAGCTGGAAATGCCTTCCAACGAAGCTATCCAGAAGATCATGCAGGAGCAGGCGGCATCTCGTAGTGCAGCCCTGAACGGGAAGATTGATCCGGTGAAGGCGGGCACGTTCAAGGCCACGGTGCCGGTCATCAAGGCCCCAGCGCCCACTAAGACCGAATCGCTCGACGACGTGATTGCCCGATTTAACGCTGCCAAGGACGGGAAGAAGGTTAGCCATGGCGCGAACGACTTCATCATCTTCGTGTCGTTCTCGATGCCCAAGGACAAGCTTGAGCGACTGGCGCAACAAGCCCGCGAAACCGGTGCCGTCATGGTCGTGAGAGGGTTCAAGAACGGCTCTCAAATGCAGACCAAACAGGCTGCGCTGGAGGTGAATAAGGCCGGCGTGCCGTGGGAGATCAACCCCAATCTGTTCAAGGCCTTCAAAGTCGAATCGGTACCTACGTTCGTTGTGGCTTCTGCAGAAGCAGAGTCCGTTCTGGACGATGGCTGCTCACCAGATGCCACCTTCACGTCGATCACCGGCGACATCAGCGCCATGCTGGCCCTGGATACCATCCGCCTCCGTGCGCAGCCTGAGATCGCGAAGCTTGCCGAGGCCAGGTTGCAGAAGATCTACAAACAACAAGCCCCTGGCACCGTCCACTGACATGATCGAGCCCGGCATCGCGCCGGGCTTCTGGAGAAACTATGCAAACCGAACTGACCACCATTGCTTGGGAGCCAGGCTTCAAACTCAACCTGAGCTCCTGGGCTGATTTGGAGATTGCGAAGCGTCGGGGAGAAGGCCCGGGCGAACTATCGGCTTGCGCGTTGAATTCCTGCATCTACTTCCAGGGGCGCTATGTCATGACCCGCGACCTGGTCGAGCACGTCGAAAAGGGCATCACCTGGAACGCGCAGGTTTATGAGGCGTGGAACTATGGCCGGTGCGAAGAAATTCACAGAATTTGCCGAGGGCTTTCACCGTCAGACGCCGACGCTCTGCTGCATGCCAGCGGGTATGCGGACGTCAGCCTGGATGAGCTCAGCGACGCCTCGGACGAAGCAGTCCAAGAGGCGTGGGACGCGCTGTACGGCGAGTAATAAAAAACCCGGCCTCAGGTGAGGCCGGGTGCTGTAAAACGTTAATCAGCTTGAGCCAAGCGCCCAGAACCGAATGCCACACGGCGGGCCACTGCATCCCATTCCTGCACAGTAACCAGCATGCTGGTGCGAGCCTTCTCGTGACCGTTTACCGTCTGGCGATAGTGCAAACGCACATGGCCTGGCGTGACGCTGGGATACCCTTCGAGCTCGAACACGTTACGGAAGCCGTCTACATCGATGTTGCTGGTGGTGTAGATCTGCGAGAAGAACATCCTGTAATAACCGGCCTTTGCCAGCATCACAGCAATCTCAAAGAGCAGTTTCAAGCGCATGCAGCACGCGCTGATGAACAGAGCGAGTTCAAGCGACAGAGCTTGAACTTTGCGTTTGCAAACATCGGTGTCGATAGTCAGCTTCATGGTCATTCTCCCGGGGTGATTGGCTAAGCCTTGCGTTCGCCTAGTACCCGGTAATGCACATCACGCGACTACAAATCGGATTATCCCTGTGCAGCCTCCTCACCGCCGAGCGCTTCCATGAGAGCGGGCACGAGCTTTGCCAGCACGCCGGCGTAAGTCAGAAACATCGCGCCGAATGCTGCCTCCTCATCCTCCTCATCGGGAATCTCTTTGTTCACGTTTTCGAGGAAGACAATGCGCTTGAGTGTCGACTTGTCAGTCAGCACGAAGGACACCTCTTCATTGAACGTCATGGCCAACCGTACGGGGCGCCGACCTTCGAGGAGGTGCTGTCGGATCTCCTCGCGCTCCAGGCTGATCGAGGCGTAGCCCACCTTAGATTTTTCAAGGTCCAGCCCCTGCAGGTTGACCTCACGGTCGACCGTGAATTCGTCGGGGGATTCGTTGTTCATCAACCAGGTGGCCATCGCAGAGGAGGGGTCCATCGAGGTTCGAATCAGTGATGCAGGGATATCGATGGCGTCATGTATTTGAGTGACGACATCATCGGCTTTCGCCGGTGAGCCACAGTCGATGCCGATCAGGCCCGCCGCAGTATCGATCCACACCTTCTCCGTGCTCTGTGACTCGAATGCCCTGGGCAAGAGCTCGATAAACGCCTCTTCCTTCATCGCCTTGAGCTGGTCCCGGCTCGGCTTGTAGCCCTTCTCGGAGAGCATCTTGGCCGCCTTCTTCGCCACGTGTCGCTGCAATACAGGCTCGGGTACCTTCTTTTCTTCAAAGCACAGATTTAGCAGGATCTGCTTCTGCACCTCGAACACGAGGCCACCGCCAACCCGGGGCTCCACCCAACCCTGGGTTTTGATGACGCTACCCGTACAGGGAGTGAATGCCCTTTTTTCCAGACGTTTCGCAAGCTCGGCCGTAGACAAGCCCCAGGGCTCAGTAATCCGGTAGAGGTGAAGGTTCGAAAACATTATGCAACTCACTCCTGGCCGGCTTACCGCCAGCACAATTTGGCGCACGAAAAAGAAACATGTACGCATAATACTGGCAGATTTATTATCATGCACACACCTATCCTGCCAGTGGAAAAACCATGTCTGAATTCGCCCAGGTTGAGCAACGCCTTCTTCAACTCCGTGCAGAGGTCGCTGGACACATGGATGCGTACCACCGACTCGATGCCCCGACGATCCCGGACGGAGAATTCAACCTCCTGTTTCGTGAACTGGAGCAACTGGAAGCTGCGTATCCAGATCTGGCTACCGCTGACTCACCAACGCAGCGGGTCGGTGGCCGGGTTCTGGAAGAGTTCATCCAAGCACAACACGATGTCCCAATGCTGTCGCTCAAAGACGCCATGAACGAGGAAGAGGCCCGGGCATTTGCAAGCTCTGTGGTGGATGAGCTGTCACAGCCGGCGGACATCGAGTTCACCGCTGAACTGAAGTACGACGGCTTAGCGCTTTCGGCTCGTTACTTGGCTGGCGTTCTGGTTCGCGCAGTCACCCGCGGGGATGGTACGACCGGTGAGGATGTAACGGCACAGGCCAAAACCATCCTGAACTTGCCCCTGACCCTCCCTACGGCCATTGATCTGGAGGTTCGTGGCGAGGTCGTCATGCTGAATAGCGATTTTGAGTTCGTGAATGAGCGCCTCAAGAGCCAGGGATTCAAGACCCTCGCCAACCCCCGCAACGGCGCCGCCGGCAGCATGCGCCAGCTGGACCCCAAAGTAACTGCGTCCAGGAGACTGTCTTTCTACGCGTATGGCGCCCAAGAGCTCGACGGCACCCCTGCGTTCAAGGCAACCAAACAGTGGAAGATCATTGAGGGCTTGCTGGAGCTCGGATTCAGCATTGCCCCGGAAACGACCGTGGTCCACGGCTGGGATGGCATCAAAGGGTTCTACGATGCGGTGGGTGCGAATCGCCACAACCTCCCAGTAGCCATCGACGGCGTCGTATTCAAGGTCAACTCCCTTGCCGACCAAGAACGCCTTGGCTGGAACAATCGCACCCCCCGATTCGCCATTGCGTCCAAGTTCCCAGCAGAGGAGGCCGTCTCCATCGTCGAAGACATTGTGGTGCAGATCGGCCGAACGGGGCCTGCGACCCCTGTGGCAAAGCTCAAGCCTGTGCGCATCGGTGGCGTAGTGGTATCCAGCGCCAACCTCCACAACGCCGATCAGATCGAGGCCAAGGGTATCAAGGTCGGTAGCACCGTCATCGTTCGCCGAGCGGGCGATGTGGTACCGGAGATCGTTCGGACAGTGCCCTCGATCGGCGATGAGACCCTTTCCCACTATGTGATGCCGAAAGAGTGCCCGTCATGTGGTAGCCCCCTCGTTCGCCTGCAGGGCGCCGTCGAGCTGCATTGCCCAGGTGGCATCAAATGCCCGGCACAGAAGCAGGGCAAGATCGCTCACTTCGCGTCTCGGCTGGGAATGAACATCGACAACCTGGGCGACAAGTCGGTCTCAACTCTGATCGCCGCAGGCCTGATCAGCATGCCTTCCGACTTGTACAGTCTGAACGACAAGGTCATCGCACCGCTTCCTGGGTTTGGGCCGGTCTCCGCGAAGAACCTGGTCGCGGGCATTGAAGACTCGAAAGCTCCGGACCTTCCGCGATTCATTTTCTCGCTGGGGATCGAGGGTGTCGGCGAGGCCACCAGCAAAGCTCTGGCGGCGCAGTTCGGTTCCTGGTCAGCATTCCGCGCAGCGACTTACGCGCAACTGCTGGCCATCGCGGATGTTGGGGATGGTACCGCCACCAACATCACCCGATTCTTCGAGGATTCTACTCTCGGTGCTGAGGCAGATCGGCTGGCCACGATCACCACACCCAACGACTTCGCTGCCATCGGCGGGGCCTCGCTGAAAGGGAAGGTTATCGTCCTCACCGGCACTTTTCCAACCCTCAGCCGAGAGGCTGCCAAAGCTCTGGTCGAAGGAGCCGGTGGGAAGGTCTCAAGCAAGGTTTCAAGCAAAACCAGCTTCGTCGTTGCCGGCGAGGCAGCAGGCTCGAAACTCGAAGCCGCCAAGGACCTGAACATCGATGTGTGGGATGAAGCCCGGCTATTGGCCGCCGCCGCGGGCTGAGTATTACAGGCCGGCGTGAAGCATCACAGAGCATTAAGTTTTCATCTGGAGAACCAGAAAATGTCAGTAACTAATGGACCATACAAGCGCGATGCTAATGGAGTCGCCTATGAAGTCGACTTTGAGTATGTGCGAGATAACGTCCCGCTCGACTGGTTCTTCGAGCACATGCTCGGTGCGAAAGCGAGACCATCAGCAGGTGCAATTCGGTACAACATCTGTCCAAATCCAGCGTGCGGAGCTTCTTCCCTTCACTCGGTGAAAATCAGCGTGAAAAACGGCGGGTGGCTCTGCTACTCATGCGGTGAGCAAGGTGATGTGGTCGCTGCGGCGGCGTTCTACTGGGAAAAATCTCATCGGGAGGCTGGTCTGGATCTGATGGGCGCCGATGTGGAGCTGCTGAAGCATTATGTTCCGCCTAAGCCCATGGACGCGATCCAACGCGATGACAGTGCTCTTGCGCTGGTATTGCAACGGGTCGCCGAAGCTCGCAATTATCCGTCGAATGACGCCCTGAAGTACTTTGCTGGCCGGGGTATATCCGAGGGTGTAGCACGAGAGGCCTGCAATCGAGGCATCCTGATCACCATCCCGAACAACCCAATGGAAGCCAAGGGCTTCTTGACTGAGGTCGCAGGGCAGGAACTGATGGTGAAAGCTGGCCTGTGGAACCCCGAAAAGAAGGCGCCAGCCTGTGCATTTCGGCCACTGTGGTTTCGGTCGCAATCGCACTGTGCTGCAGAGTTCAGGCTTATGCGTGAACCCAAAGAAGGGGAGAAGAAGGCCATGCGTTACGGCGGAAAATCTCCTTGGATTTGGGAAGGCTCTGAGAGTGAGTTCATGATCGTCGAAGGCCCGATCGACATGTTATCTGCCGTCGAAATGGGCTCTAAAAGGACGATCTTTGCGCTACCTGGTTGCGAGAATTGGGAGCCTGAATGGTTCAACATGATGGCCAAGAAGAACGTACTTCAGGCGCTCGATCCTGATAAGCCGGGCTTCAAGGCTGCAGAGAACCTCAAGCCAGTACTAGAGGCTCTTGAAGCCAACCTTGGTACCTTCAATCCACCCAACCGGGTCGGCGACTTAAACGAGCAGCTCAAGCACATGCGCGGGCTCTTAAACTAACCCACCACACCCGGCTCTCGCAGCCGGGTTTTTTTTGGCTTGTTACAAAGCGACTCGTTGAAACCACAGATTCATAACGCGTACACATACGCCGATATGGGTGATAAAATCACCGCTCAGAGAAGTGGAGCCCCCCCCTTTGGACCGTCGAACATTCCTGCACTATGCCCTCGGCTTGGCTGCTTCATCAGCGCCGCTGCTCTCAAGCGCAAGCACCTTCTGGGATCAGCCGAGACGTCTCTGGTTGAAGCGTGAGGTCAAACCCGGGCAATGGGAGGAGGTCGACAAGGTTTATTACAGCAAAGGTCGACTCGATTGGTCCGGCTACGACCCCGTGTGCCGACTGATGCGCGATGTTCACACGGGCAAGGCTGTGCAGATGAGTCCTGTGCTCCTAGACATCGTCGCAGGAATTCAAGGTTGGTTCAAAATTCACGGGATAACGAAGCCCATCATTGTGCTTTCAGGGTATCGCGAAGAGTCGACCAACAAGAAGGTGGGCGGCAAAAAGCACTCTGCGCACCTAAGAGGTGGCGCCTGCGACCTCACAGTGCCAGGCGTGCCAGTAGACTACCTTCGACGACTAGCCCTATACCTTGAGGGCGGCGGCGTGGGCGTGTATCCAGGCCGAAATTTCATTCACGTGGACGACGGAAATTTGAGGGTCTGGCGGGGGTAGCGCCAGGCTCTCGCTCGATTGAGAGCCTGGCTGCCACTGAGCATGCTCAGAACATGCTGGACCAAGAGATCTGGTTGACGAGGGGTTTGTGAGGGAGCAGGGCCAGGTCCACGGCCCTCAGTGCTGGGTTACGGCCGGTGAGATACCAGCAATCATTCTGCTGACTCAACATGTATCGATCAGATAGCCGCTCCAGGGCCGAGCGGTAAGCCTCGGTGACATTGCCGCGAGATGCCAGTGCAAGGAGGTCGGCCGATCGGATACCAGGTTGTCCCCACGCGACCCGGGCAAGATCGAACCCTTCATCACCGGCCAGGATGAAGATCTCATCCGCAACAGCTTCTGGCACTGGGTCGATCATGAAAGGGAACTCAACTGGGAACACGTACCAGCGACGCCAGAACTCGTAGTGGATCCGCAGGCGTATGACGTCCTTGCGAGCTCCAAGCACCTCACAGCACTTATCAAATGCCCAGTCGCCAAGGGTAGGCCCGAACACCCACTGCGCAGCCGTAACGTACACGTCGGTCGGTAGCTTCTTCGCGAACAAGGCTTCGACGTTGGCCTTGATGATGCGAAACGCGAGACGCGTTACGCCGTCCTCGAAATCCTCTTCATCAAGCCGGCGCAGCTCATCCTTCTTCAGTTTTCGTCTTTGCGCTCCAAGGTTCGATAGATTATTGAGTGCGGCGAGCCCAAGTTCTTCAGCAAAAGGATATGACTCGACCACAGTTTCGTCAGTCCCCAGAAAATCCACTTGAGCATCGTCTGCAGCGTTATCAAGATCGAAGGCGTCAAGACCTTCGAAAAGATTGGCGCTATCAAAGCTCTCAAGCCAGTTACGAACATCGCCAGGATCAGAAAGACCGCCAGAATCGTCAGATAGAAGCTCAGATCCGAAGACATCGTTTTCTTCCTCGTTGCCCAGGGGCATATCAGTGAATTCGTTCATTGGCACCACCCTTAAACCGGAACTGTTTGCGTGAATTGGTCTGCGCCAGCCATCCGGGCATGCTGGCGCCTGGCCGGCCGTCTGATGTCGGCCGCTGTAGCGAACCTCACTTCACCCGGGGTGGCTACACTCGCCCAGGTCACCTGGTGCTCGCCGGAAACAATCGCGTAGTCGGTGGTGCCCATCGACAAGAGTTTTTGCATCACATCCCCTGTGCCCTGGGCTTGCTCAGGCTCCGTAGGCAACAGCTGGGAATAGACCTGCGTTGCCGACTCGGATTGAGGTTTGAACAGAACCAGGTTGCGAGCTCGACTCAGGCAGGCCTCGCGCAGATCCAGAGACTCACGCCCAAGATCGTCGAGCGAACCAGCTGCAACCCATACGCTCATCACCTGCTCAGTCTCTGGCGAGAGCAGCTGCTCGATGCTCGGGTCATTGCAACCACCTGGATCAGTGAACACAGCCAGCGCAGTGGGTGCACCAGGCTCACCGATCGACCGCAGAACAGCATCCGCCAGGTTCGAGATCACGATGCGGCGGAGATTGGACGCAGCCTGGCCTCGGCCAATGTAGGGAATTGCGAGATACACGATCTTTCGTGTTACCAGCGCCTCGTGCAGCACGACGTCAGGCTGGTAGCTGTTGAACACTTCACCCGCTCTACCGGCGCCGAGCATGCACATGCTCCCAGCGAGGCCCGAGAAGCGTCCTTTCAGCTTTACCGCACAGATGTCGCCATCATCATCCTGAAAGGCCTTGCAGGCCTGCTGCAGGGCTCCCAGCTGCACTGAACGAGGGTATGCAGTGGCCATGTGTTCGATCAGCGCTGAAATAGCGTCAGGCTTCATCACGAACATACCCAGATCAAGGTACGAGTAGGGCAGGCCAGCGAGCTGCAGCGAGGACACAATCGCACGAACAAGAGCTGCGGTTGGGGTTGAATCGTGACCTGCCGTCGCATCCTGATCCGCGAGGAAATTCAAGACATGGCTCGCGACCTTGGTAGGTGCTGTGTGCAGCACCGGGTTGTAGGTATGGCTCAAGGCGGGACTACTAGGATTCACGATGAGCAGATCAGCTCCCCGGCCAACTGCAGTGCTGGCGCCGATCATCGCTCCCAAAAGTGATTCATCGACCGATGAGCCGACCACGAAGACCGCAGCGCCGGCTGCAATGCGTCGCTGAATCACCTCCCTGATCAGTTGCCCCTGGCCCTCAGTGCTCTCATCGAGCACAAGGGTATGCCCGGGCACAACATGAGCGCCCTTAGGTTCTACGTTACTCATCTCTCAGCTGCTCCTGTTGTTTCTTCCGCCCACCAGTGGGCAGCCCGCTGCCACCCAGGTACTTGTCACTATTCTTGAAGAAGTCCGCACCCTTAACGGACGGCCTGCGGAAGTGGTTGATTCGAATAGGGCCGATTTCTTTCTGCAGCTTTCTGTCGATGCTGATCATCGGCACCCGGACGTTGAAGATCTGGTCTCCGCCGTACTGGATGATGCATTCCCCCTTACCGAGCGCTTTGAGGTCATCCGGCGAGACCTTGTACTCCTCCTGCTCTCGCTCACCGACTGATATGCCGGCGGCAGCACCGGTGCCACCCTCTGGCGCCACATTGAGAAGGGGGGTGCTACTGCTTTCGTTCTGCGTACCGCTCAATGACTTCGTGATACCGATTTTCATGCCGATGAGGTCTGCACACTCAACGGCCGTGGCCTGGGTACCGATCTTGAAAAAGATCTTGGTCCAGGTGTTACCGATGACCATCTCTTTGAAGTCAGGGGAAACCACATCCAGGTTGGCCAAGGTCTGGGCTGCGGGGAACAGTGCCATCTGCGCGCTGCGCCCCTGTTCAAAGGGGCGTGCTAGCGACTGAACGGCGTAACTCCCCAGCTCATCCATGAAATTGAAATGCGGGGGGTTAGGCCGGTCCTCTTCAGGCAGCGCCTGGATCCACGAGATAGCCGTACGCAGGTCGCCCAGGAACATCTTGCCGAAGTTGGAGGCGGCTTCGTTTTTACCCATCGTCGGGAGAGCGACGTAGATGATCTTCTTCGCCCGGATTGCTTCGAACAGGTCGATCTCGGGGGCGTAGGTGTTCATCACGTCACCGAATTTCCCCGTACCGAACAAGTACATCCGGCCGGCAAGACCGCCGAACGTTTCCTTCATCCGCTTGATGTCGACCACGTTCTCCATGCCCGGCTTTCCGCCGATCTTGTATTGTTCAAGGAACAGGGAGAAGTTCTTGGTCGCCGGGTTGTGAGGCTGGGTCTTCTTAAGCAGTGTTTCCAGCTCCTCGATCGCTTTGTGGTTCATCAACAGGATCGTGAAGTCGATGAAGTTGTAAGCGAGGCCAGCAGCTTGCATTGCCGCTACGAGGGTGGTGATACCTTGGTTCGCAGACTGTTTGTAGTGGTCAGCGCCAGGGTTATTCTCGGTAGAGGGAATGATGGACAGGATGCGGGCGGCGATCTCATCAGGGTCACCCCTGAGGATGGGGTTGTAGGTGTTGCTGAGTGATGGGTTACCCGGGTTCAGAATCAGCAGATCCTGCTCGCGGCCCGCCCAGACGCAGTACTGGTAGATCGTTTGAATGTCGTCCGCATTCATCTTGCCGTCGATGAACGTCAGGCCGCCGCCACGCTGGATCTGCTGGAACATCATCAGCTTGCCCAGAACGGTCTTACCGACACCGGACTGACCCAGGATAAATCCATGTCGCATGAAGTCTTCATCAGGGACACGGACAGGCTGTCCCGTGTCGGTGGTGAAGCCAAGCAGCAAGCCATCTCCGTGCGCCAGATCGGTAGCCGAGCGGATATTGATCTTCGACTCAAGGAGGAGCTGGTTCTTCCAGAAATCAAAGACACGGTTGCCCACGTACGCCGCACCCGCAGCCCCCATGGCGAGGGGGAGGGTGGCCGGCACAGAGCTGAAAAAAGGCGATGTCAGAAGTCCACCAGCACCGATCGAACTCAGTGCCAGGGTGTCTTTGAAGCCACCGATTTTCGAGCGAAGTATCTGATCCATACTCATGGAGGTGAGCCTTTAGCTACGCACAAAAAAACCCGAGCACCATGAGGCGCCCGGGTTATGGGGGGTTAGAGGAAAACGCTCGACTTGGAAGCCTGCGCATTGTCGTTCTCTGCTGCGGGTAAGCGCAGCAGCGGCGATTGCAAAAGCGATTGGATTTCCATCTGCGTCAGGAGCTTGTCCTGTTCGATGGTGGCCCGAACGCCTGGTACGTTGTTTACGGCCTGGCCTTTATCAGCGATCTGCTTGAGTTGGTCTTTGTACTGCTGGAACCGCGTTTTTTCGGCAGTTTGCGTAGCCAACTGCTGCTGGGTATCTGCTTGAGCAGTCCTGGCTGCGCTGGTTGTGTCTGCAGCTGATTCGTTTACCTGGCCATGCTGGGCTTCCTCGCGGAGACCCTCGACATACTTGGTGTCATCGAATTTGCCAGTGAAGACATCGGCACTGAAGCCGAGCAACGAAAGGCATTTTGAGGTCGCGTCTGTGAGACTTTTCTTGGCGTGATCCTCATCACTACTGATGATTCCGTAGGAATCTCGCGTGATGTAGGTGGTCGCGCCGAACTGCTTCACTGAACCGCGGAATCCCTGTTGCAGGTACCACAGCTCGACGTACACCTTGTGAATGACTTCTTTACCAACAACCTGGCCATCCAACACGAACGGTTTCCCGTCCACGTACGCTTCACTGATCAGCTCGACACCCCAGCCAAGTCCAAAAGGTCCGAAAACCTCAGTAGCACGCTTGATCTGATAGATGGGCGCGATCGCGGTCCCCTGGAAACCACCCTTGTTGAAGGACTTGGTCTCATCAGGATTGGTCTTCTCAACCTTGTTCCACACCTCCAGGCCAATAGAAGCCGCGGCCTGGCCCTGGCTGGCCCACAGCGATTCGCCGTTGGCCGAGCTTTGGTGGGTTGCTGCGTCTGTTCTGGTTTGCATTTTTGACTCCTACGACTCTGCAAAGAGGGAATACCTAATGCAGGGGTATGAAGCACAGCTGCTGATAAGGTGGTGGGGCTAGACCGCGAAATCGCCAAAAGCGTTTGCAATACGTAACACGTCGCTATATTTTAGGCGCCACAAGAGGACGGTTGCAACAAAAAGCCAACTATCTGTATTATCGCTACGTGTTATTTAGCATTCCAAACCAACGAGTATCCTATGATCACCTTGAACAGAGCCATTCTGCTTGCGTCGCTTGCGCTCTCAGCAAGCACCGCGGGTGCCGTTGATGTGCGACAGGTAGTGGTTCCAGACAGCTACGGCGTTGCGATTGAGCCCGCGCATGCAGGGCACGCGCTTGTTGAATCCATTCGCGACACCCAGAAGAAAGCCGAATCTCCGGTCTGGACGGTGACTGAGCCAGCCAGGCCTCGGGCCCTGATGCCGGCAGAAGAGGCTCTGCTCGATGCAGAAGATGCAAAGATCGCCGAGGAGGCCCGTCACACGCGGACCACGCTCTACTTTGACTTCGACAAGAGCATGCCTACGGGCTGGTGGCCGCTGACCAACGTCATCGCTGACGCACTTCGCGTCGGCAGCACCATCACCCTGATCGGTTATGCGGACGAAGTGGGCGAGGCGATTTACAACCAGCGCCTGTCCGAGAACCGCGCCATCGAAGCTGCGCGTTACCTGGTTCGGCACGGTGTTAAGAAGAAAAACATCAAGGTTTACGGCCGGGGCAAGCGTGACCCTGTATCTAGCTCCGATAGCTCGATGAACCGTCGGGTCGAGGTCGACATCGTTAAAGCTGCGGGGAAACCTCTGTGAAGGAGATCGATATCCCGCGCTACGTTGACAGTCAGACGCAATTACTTTTTTGGGAAATCGATGAGGCTGCGATCTTCATTGGCTGCCTGGGCGCAGGTATCGCACTGGGGGGCTGGGCAACCATCGCTTCCCTCGCCGGCGGCTGGTACGCAGTAAAGCGGTTTAAGCGTTTCAAGAGCGGTGCACTGGACGGCATTCTGCATCACCTCTGCTACGAGGCAGGCGTCATGGGGCTGAATAAACACTACGACGACTCTTCGAAGCGCGACTACTTCTACTAAAGCTTTCGAACGACTTTATTTGTACGCGTTATGTATTCGATAGCGCTTTGAGGCCGCAATGAAGATCAAGAAAATGCAGAACACGATGGAAGGGCTGAAAAGTCTCAGAAACTTCCAGACCTTGTCGATCGCGTGCCTTTCGGTATCGGTCCTGCTGCTCACTTTCAACCAAATGGGGCAGCACGAAACCACACGTTTGGTGCCGCCGAACCTGGACAAGGCCGTGAAGGTTGGCTGGAACAACGCGGACGACGAGTACATCAAGTCCTTTGGCCTTTATGCCTCGACTTTGATGGGCAATGTCACGCCCAAGAACGTGAATTTCATTGCCGACTCTGTTAGCGCCTTCGTTGATCCGAAGATCTACGCAGACGTGCGCAAGAAGATGTTCGTGTTGGCCAACGACCCCGTGTTCGCAACGAATGCTGGTTCTGTGTCCTGGAACGCCACTGACATCAGCTACGAGAAGGAGACGAAGAAGGTTTTCATTCTCGGTTCGATGGAGTCTCGCAGCGCAACCGGCAAGCCCAAACCGGACTACCAAGTGGTCGAGTACGTCATCGAGATGCGTGCGGGCCGCCCTTGGATCACGGGTATGGACCACTACCCAGGCAGCACCCCAAAAACACTCAAGTGGCTTCAGTCTCACCCGCCTAAGCCAGCAGAACCAACCAAGGAGGCGCTTCAGTGAAACGCTCAGCCATTGCTCTAGTCGTGCTGGCCACCATCCATGCATCCATCTCATGGGCTGATGGGATGGCGGAAGTAAAATTGCCGCCTGTTCCTACGGCAGCAAAACGAGTCAAACCTGTCGAAGCGCAGCCTCTGCCTGGCTTGGGCGTTATGCCTGGCGCCGAATCTGATTCGCGCACCCAGGTAGTTCGCGTGAGCTCGGACCGTAACGAAGTTATTTACGTTTCGAACATCTTGCCGAACCGGATTTCCACTCCGTTCGCTTCGCCTAAAGCAGTCGACCAGCAACCTGATGATTTGGATATCAGTACGATCGGCCAATCGCTTTATGCGACGATGAAGACGAAGGATAAGCCAGTCGCACTGTACGTGACTGGTTCTAATCCAAACGACCCGGTCATTTCTTTGACCCTGATTCCGAAGGAGCTCCCACAGCAGACCATTACGCTGCAACTGGACAAGCCGATGGTGGAAACTGGCGGTCATGCGTCCGAGAACCATGCGCCCGACAGCAACAACTACACCGATACTATTCGTTACGTGTTGCGAGAAGCAGCTCTCGGCAAAACCCCTGAAGGCTTCAGTGAAGGTCTGTTGCCTGCGTCGGCCGCGAACATTGGCAACGTAATTGCCTATCCAAAAGTTCGTTACTCCGGCCCAGAGTACGATATTTATCGTTACAGCCTGCAAGGAACGTCCAAAACCGACGTCGATCTTGATGAAGGTACGTTCTACAGCGATGGTGTCCGCGCTGTGTCTTTCTTCCCGACAGCCACCCTACGTGCCGGCATGACCACTGATGTGTTCATCGTCTCTGATAAGTCGGCTACGGGGAATTAAGCATGGCTATCAAAGACCAGCTGAAAGATAAGTGGCAAGATCTTAGCCCAGGCGTTCGATCGACAATTGCAATTATTGGCCTTTTAGGCTTCTTGATGATTGTCGGCTCTGTAATTGTTGGCAATGACAAGCCCAAGAACAATACGAAAACCGAAGGCACTTCCGACACCAAGCTGCTCTTGCCTCGTGGAGATAATAATACTCCTGAGCAGATCATGGCTAAATTGGCTTTACAGGACAAACGTTTTAAAGAGATCGGCCAATCGCTCAAGCAGATGGAGCAAGATCGCAAAGATGATCGCCTACGCGCCCTTGAAGAAGAACGACTGCGGGGGCAACGGCCTGACCCTGTTACCCAGGACACGCTTCGCGAGCTGAAGCGCTTGGGTGATCGGATGGACAAACTGGAGCTTAGCAAGGGCGGTACCGCTCCAGCTCTGAATGCTGCGTTGCCAGGCTATGAAAGCGCAGCTGGCACTGGTGAAGCCCTGCAAGAGCCGAAACCGAAGGTAGCAACCCTGCGGGTCACTGGCGGTACCCAAACGGCCCGGAATGAGGCCCCGAAGCAGGCAGAGAAGCCGACCCCGGCGATGCCAGCCGGTTCGTTCTTCGAAGGTGTGCTGCTGAACGGTATGGACGCGCCAACCAGCTCCACAACGCAGAAAAACCCTGTGCCGACGACCATGCGAATCAAGTCTGACGCCGTACTGCCAAACAAGTACAGCGTCGATGTTAAAGAATGTTTTGCGCTCGCTTCTGGCTACGGTGTTCTTTCCAGTGAGCGCGCTATGCTCCGGACAGAATCTTTCTCTTGCGTACGCAAAGACGGAAAGATCATCGAAGGGAAGATGGAAGGTTACATCGTTGGCGAGGACGGGCGGGTCGGTATGCGTGGTCGACTCGTGTCCAAGCAGGGCCAGATGATTGCCAAAACTTTGGTTGCCGGCGGTCTCTCGGGCCTCGCACAGGGCATGACACCACAAACAATCCCGCAGTTGAGCCTGGGTGACAGCAGCACCACTCAAACCCAAAGCGCTGACACATCGACCATTCTGCAAACTGGTGTTGCTAAAGGGTTCTCTACTTCCGCGAATGAAATTGCCAAATTCTACATGGAGATGGCTCGCGAAATGACTCCGGTAGTTGAGATCGACGCCGGCCGCAAAGTTACGATCATGCTGGTGAAAGGGATCGAACTGAAATGATGAAAGGTAATCATATGAAACGTACTGCATTAGTCGCAGCGCTGTTGCCTATTGCTCTTCTGAGTGGTTGTTCGTCCTGGTTGAATACCGCCGGCGATGACGAGTTCTCATGCCCAGGCATGCCGCAAGGCATCATTTGTAAGTCGCCAATGGCTGTTTACAAGTCCACAGAACAGAGCCCAGCGCTGACCGACAGCGATATGCCAATTGGTCAGAAGGCACCGAACGTAAAGTACGGTGACGACATGGGAAAGACTGCCGGCTCTGAGCATAACCTCAAGGTATCCAATGGTGTGCCAGGGCCAGCTGTTGCGGATCTTGCTCGACCGGTTCGAGTTCCAGCCCAAGTCATGCGCATCTGGATCGCTCCGTGGATCGACAGCAAGGACGATTTGCACTTTCCGTCCTACCTCTTTACCGAGATTCAGCCACGCACTTGGTCGTTCGGAAAATCCGAATACTCAGGCCAAGGCATGGTTGTTCCTCACCTTGAGTTAACCGCTGTACCGCCAGTCAATGTTGCCGCCCCTAAATCGGAAAACGTTGCTGCAGAACCAACCAATTACGGACCGCAAGTTACGTCGTCCGCAATCCCATCCACAACTGACATCAATCTGAACTGATAACACTGGGAGCTACACAATGACCGCACAAATCGCACAAATCGAAACCACCGCAGTAGCCGCTGCTCCATTCAAGAAAATCGACAAACGTGCCCTGGTGAGCATGGCTGTGGTCGGTCTGGCTGTCGCCGTCGACGTGACCGCCGGCTCCGACTCCACCTTCACCGAGATCGTCACCAGCCTCGACGGTTGGATGACCGGCTCCCTCGGTAAGGTCTTTGCCCTGGGTGCCCTCGGTACCGGCCTGGCAATCGGCGTGGTCAAGCAATCGGTCATGGCCGTTGTGACCGGCGTAGCCGTAGCGCTCTCTGCAAGCGTTGGCCCAGGCGTACTGACCAACATCTTCACCGCAACGCTGTAACGCCCCTCAAGGCGCACTAGGTCGCTAGTGCGCCTTTTCAACTGGCTCTGCCTGCGGGTTGCCCTCCAGGCCTTCCAAGCCTACTCAACCACCACATATGGCGAACAGTGAAATGGCAGCTTCGAAAGCGACGCTCAAAGGGGATAGAACATCCACCCCTCAAAAAAAACTCAATGTCAGGGCTATCGACCCCGACTCAAAAGTATTCTTTTGCTCCGACGGGAATGAACATTACCTCGGGGCATGTTTTGTATCTGACGCCCTGACAGGCGCCAGCTCCTCGACCGTCGACAAGCTTCAGTCTGCCCTGAGCATGAACTTCGCGGCAGGCACCTACATTCAGATCGCAATGCTTGAAAGCCCCGATGTCGGCGAATACATCGATGCCTATTTGAACAGCAAGCCAGCGCTGAACCCGATTCTCAAGGCTCTCTCACGCCAGCACGCCAACCTGATTAACGGTGGCGTTGATAATCCGCTGGTTCAGCGGAGTGGTGTGATGCTGAATCGTCAGCGCGTCATCGTGACCGTGAAGTTCCCTTGCCGCACCGATAGCCCCGATGACGCAGACATCGCGGCGACGAAAGAATCGGCCGACCGGGTCACGGAAGCGCTCAAAGCAGCGTCGCTGAATCTGTTCCAGCTCGATGCAGTTGGCTATCTGGTGCTCATGCGAATCCTCACGAAGCTGTGGGATGCTCCTCGGTCGCACTACGATGAAGATCAACTGATCAAGGACCAGGTCTACTACCCTGGCGACTCCATCAACTACGATGACCCGTCGACCATCAATTTCAATGACGGCGCCCACTATGCGAAAGCGCTGAGTGTCAAACACTTCCCTCAGAAAACCAGCCTCGCAATCATGAACCACATGATCGGCGACCCGAACGGGCTTTCGAACCAGATCACCGACCCGTACTACATGGTGCTGACCATCCACTACCCTGACCAGGTCGTGAAGAAGGACGAAGTCAAGCAAACGTCCTCGATCATCAACCACCAGGTCTTTGGGCCCACAGCTCACCTGATACCCATCCTCAGCTACAAGAAAAAGGGCATCGACACCCTGGTTCATGAGATCGACGGCAAGGGTGCGATCATCGTTGAGGTGAACTTTACGATTTTCCTGTTCTCGCGTGACAAGCAGCGCCTGAACAAGTTGTCCGCGGGCCTGCAGGCTTACTACACCTCTCTGGCTTTCGAGCTCCGGGAAGACAGGCGCATCCTTGAAGCTCTCTGGAACAACCTGCTGCCACTCAATACGTCCAATGAAGGCGTCAAGAACCTCTATCGCTTCCATACGATGGCAGTGCGACATGCCTGTCAGTTCCTACCGATACTCGGCGAATGGACAGGTAGCGGCATGGGTGGGGCAATGCTGCTGCTCACGCGCCGTGGCCAGCCTGCTTTGGTTGATCTGTACGAGTCGAGTACCAACTACAGCGGGATCATTTTTGCTGAGGCCGGCGCTGGCAAGTCGTTCTTCACACAGAAAATCGCCGCCGACTACCTCGCTGCAGGCGCAAAATTGTGGGTGATCGACGCCGGCCGGAGTTACCTGAAGCTGTGCAAGATGGTTGGTGGCGAATTCATCGAGTTCAAGCCTGAGTCGGATGTATGCCTGAACCCGTTCACGCATGTTGAAGACTTGCACGAGGAAATGGACATCCTCAAAGCCACCATCGCCAAAATGGCCGCACCGGAGGACACGCTTAACGATTACCAGCTGTCCCGTGTCGAGCAGGCCATTACCAGTACCTGGGAGAAGTTCGGCAACGCCGCAAATATCACCGCTGTTGCAGACTGGTTCATCAATCAATCGGATGACGAAGAGTGCCGGCGCTTGGGCCGCCAGCTGTTCCCGTTTGCCGGTGGTCAGTACACCAAATGGTTCGATGGTGAGAACAACCTGGACATGAGCAACGCGTTCATCTGCATGGAGCTGAGCGATCTGAAGGGGCGCCCAGCTCTTCAGCAGGTGGTCCTCCTGCAGTTGATCTCGCGCATCAACCACGACATGTACAAGGCGCAGCTGGGTGAGCGAGGCCGGAAGAAAATCCTCATCGTCGATGAGGCCTGGGAGATGCTCGACGATCCAATGATGGCCAAGGCCATGGTTGCTGCTTACCGCAAAGCGCGGAAAGAAGATGGTGCGGTGCTGGTAGTAACGCAGGCTATTGGCGACGTCTATGCGTCGAAAAACACCGAGGCAATCGCCGCAAACTCGGCCTGGCAGTTCATCCTGCAGCAGAAGTCCGAATCGATCGACTCGGCCATCGACAGCAAGCAGTTCAAGATCGAACCTTACGGGGCTCACATGCTGAAGACGGTACACACCATGCCCGGCAAGTACAGCGAGATTATGGTCAAGCGTAGCGAAACCGATTGGGGCATCGTGCGCCTTGTTGTGGATGAGTTCCACAACGTGACGTTCTCCTCGAAAGGGGCAGCCCGCAACGAGATTCTTGATGATCTTGACCGTGGGGTCGATGCGGTAGAGGCAGTGAACAATTACATGGCCCGCCAGAGCTCTGCGGCGTAATCAGGCCAGCAAGCAGTCAGCACCTGCACCATCACCACCACTGCAATAAAAAGCCCGGCCATGCGCCGGGCTTTTTATTGCGGCAAACTGATACTGTGGTCGTAGTGCTACGTGTTATGCTTGCAAAAATAACTGCGCATTGAGCGCTACCTCTTTCCACCGCTACTAGGGAACGCCACGATGACTGATACAGCGAATAGCCAACAACAACAGCCTGGGGAGCAAATCCGCCCTGATGATGACCAGGTAAGGACTAAGCCAGCACAGGGTGGCAAAGCCCAGCAAGCACCTGCAGGGGTTTCCTTTCTGACATGCGCCTTCGTGGCTCTCGCTGTATCCGGCTTCACCAGCTTCATGGCTTATCACTTCGCCGGGCAGAACCTCAGTTCGGGAGCACAGGTAGTGCTGGTTGATGGCACCAAGCTCGCCAATGCGCAGATGAAGCGTACTCTCGATAAGGCCGGCTTAAGCCCTGAGCAAGCGCAAGCCGACGGCCTTGCATTCGTGACAGAACTTCAAAATGTACTGAAGGGGTACACAGATTCAGGGGTGCTGGTGATCAACTCATCGGTAGCCCTAAACGCACCCGCGGGGCTGAACGTTACCGGCCAGGTTGCACAGCACCTTGGCCTTGAGCTGGAGTGATCGCATGAACTCTAAAGCACTGGCGTCTCGACTGGTGTCCCCGCTCAAAACCCTTCGGACAGACAAAGCACGGCTTCGATTTCTTCGAAACTCGCTCATAGGTATCGCCGCTGCGTTCATCGTTGCAATTGCGGCCGTTACGACGTTTCGCCAGGACTACCGGATCGGTGTTGATCTTGCGTCAGTCCGTTGCCTGCCCTGGCGCCTGTACATGATCACTTATGGCCAGCCTGCTGACCTCAAACGGGGTGATTTCGTCGCATTCGTGCCGAAAGGCGGCCTCATGGGCGAGCACTTCGAAGGGAAGACCGTTGGAAAGATGGTCGCAGGCCTCCCGGGTGACAAGCTGGTCGTGAAGAACAACGTCGCCTACATCGGCGATCGACTGATCGGTGAGCTGGACCTTATCGAAAAGCTGGGCAAGAAGTCCGGCGATTTCGACCGTGTCATGACAGTACCGGCCGGCAAGATTCTGGTCATTGGGACTGAGCCAAGGAGCTATGACGGCCGCTACTGGGGCTTCCTAGATTCGAAGCTGATCATTGGCAAGGTAGGGCCCATCATCTGATGAAAGCTCCATTCGAACGACTCAAGCGTATGCGTACGCGTGAAGGATTACTAAAAAACATTCTAGTATCGGCGCTATTGTCTATCGCCGCCTTGCCCAGTGTTGTCTATGCGGATGTCGACAGCGGATCTCCGAGGTTCATCGAGCGCAAAGCTGAGGGGTGGTTTTTCTACAAAGATCCAAAAGAGACTGCACCGCCTCCGCCATTAATCCGTCAAGAGCCCAAAGCTCCCAGCGAAAAACCTGACTCCAAAGAACCGACAGTTCACCCGTTTTCTGTTTCGTGGCTGCGCGAAAACATGCCGAAGCTGTTGGACGCCGCGATCGACGACCCTAGCAAGGAAAACGTTGAGGCGTATCTCTACGCGCAGCGCGTGGCCATGGACAAGTCCCAGCGCTATGCAGAGATGACAACCCGTGTTGTGGCCGCCGATCCATTCCTGGACGAGAACAACCGAGTCCCTATCGCAACTTACACGAAACCATTCTTCCTGAGGAATGCTCAGGCCGGTGTAACTGAGGCACTAAAACATGTCGCGACCGTGGGCGGCTTGTGGGTTTTCTTCGATTCGAAGTGTGAATTCTGCCGACCTCAAGTGAACACCGTTCAGAAACTGGCCAAGGAGTATGGATTTGTCACGAAATTCATTTCCATGGATGGCAAACCTCTACCGAATGTAACGGAATTTGAGAAAAACACCGGGCAAGCGAGCATTCTGAACCTGCGCATCACGCCAACTACAGTTCTCGTTGTTCCTCCGAACAACTACTACATCGTATCGCAAGGGATGATGGCCCAAGACCAGCTCGCAGAGCGGATCATCATTGCAGCTGACAGCAACAATCTATTGCCGAAAGACATTGCACAGAAAATCAATACATATGATCGAGGCGTCTTGACCAACGAAGACACTCAAAAGGGTGCGAGTGATGATCCAAAGCAGTGGGTTAAATACCTGAAGGACAAACTGGAAGGCCGCTACGAAGGGGGGCAGCAATAATGCGGAATATATTGAAACAGCTGGTATCGTTATTACTGGTGGCAACACTTACCATGGTTTCAGCACCTGCATCAGCTGGACTTGCTGATGCGCTTGACGGCATGTTCATGTCGAACAGCACCAGCGCGGGCGCCTTCACAAGCCAAAGCCGCGGCGGCATGGTAGGCGGTGGCGCAGCCCTTCGAAGCCCGGTTCGTAACATTAACCTGGTTGCTTTCGACCCGCCTCGATTCTCGGCCGGTTGCGGCGGGATTGATATGTTCGCGGGGTCATTCTCGTTCATCAACGCAGACGCCCTGGTTGCATTGTTCCGCCAAATCGCAGCGAACGCTGTTGGGGTTGCGTTCAAAGCCGCCATTGACGCTATCAACCCGGCTCTGGGCAAGCTGATGCAGGACTTCCAGAATAAGCTGCAAGCCCTGAACCAGATGATGAAGAACACATGCGCTGTGGCGAACTCCATCGTCAAGTCGTTCACAGATCCATCAGCTCGAAAAGAGATGGTTGACCAGGCATCGACGGCGGCCTCGGCAGCAACTGGCTCCTTCTCTGATCTGTTCGCTGGTTTGACAGATCTATTCAGCTCTCCGAACAGCAGTTCTGACAAAGGCACCAATGACGGAAGCTGCGAGGAGTGCGGCAACCCTGTTTGGAAAGCCCTTACCGACACCTCATCAGGCCAATACCTGGGTAACCCCGACACTGGCGAAGCTGACAGCAATCTCGCTAACGAAGTTGTGATGAGCATGATTGGCGCAGTAGTTATGACTGCGCCGGACAGCTCCTCGAAAAACTCTGACGGTTCTGAAAAGCCTAAGGTTGGTCAAATTTATAGCCCAACCTTGACACTGATGAATTTCAAAAACGGCTCAAGCTCCAACAGTACGCCGCTTAAACTCCTGCATTGCGACAACGGGTACGACCGCAACAAGTGCACTAGCATCAACCCCAATAAGACATTGAGCTTTGATGGCACCTTGGGCTACACCAACAAAATGCTGTTCGGCTACGCACAAGGCGCGACAAGTGGTACAGCTAGCACTTCGATTGTAGGCAAGCTTACAAACTGCACCAGTAACTCTTGCGACTTCACTGCAGCACAAAAACAGTTCATCAACTCTGTCAAAACACCTGCGCTTGCCTTGATTAGAAAGGTACAGCAATTCCCTGGGGCAATTCAGGGTGTTGCGGAACAAATGGCGCCAATCATCGCAAATGAACTGGCCCTGAAATATGGTGAGGCTGCTCTGTATGCAGCGAACCAGACATTCAACGGAGTTAAAGGCATCAAACCTGACTTTGTTGACCAGAACATTAACAAGCTCGTTCAGGAGCTCGCAGCCATCAGGGCGGAGGACGCAAACTTCCAACCAAGGGTTGTTGCTACCGAGCAGTGGATTAAGATGATTTTAACCAGCAACCCAGCGATCTTTGTTAAGCCGGGCCTCTAGGGATATATTATGGACTTCACTGTATTTGTACTAGGTGATGTTTCGACTTTTTACAATACGCTCAACAGCGTAGCGATGATATTCAACGCCAAGGGTTTCATGACTGGCGTGTACCTCGTTGGTGGGTTCATTGCGCTGATCTCAGGAATTATGTTTGTAATTCAGAAAGGCGCTTCGGAACAGTTCATCCCTGCAAACGGACCTGTGGGTGGCCTGTTTGGCTTCGCCATGATGGTTGCGTGTTGCACCATTAAGGCCGATGTGAAGATCGAGGATATCTACACAGGGACGGTCAACAAGGTTGATAACGTCCCCCTTGTAATCGCGGCACCAGCCAGCTTGTTCACAACGACAATGTACGGACTGTTTGAAAAAATCAACACAGCCTACCAAAGCACCTCAGGGAGTTACATGGCCGTCACTCAGAATGGCTTTGTCACTCCGTTGAAACTGCTTCTTACACTGCGCAAGGGTGTGGAGAATGTTGACCCGTACCTTGTGGCCAGCTTGAAACAATACATTATCGACTGTGTTCCTGGCTCAACGACATTCAGCATTGCGGATTTCCAAAAATCCACAAATATTGTTTCTTATGTATTAGGCCATTCCCGCGGCACGGGCCTTACCACCTATTGGGATAACGTCAATATTGGAGGCTCCGCTCTTTCTTGCCAGGAAGCACAGACCAAGATAGCACTCAAGGTTGATGCGTTCCCATCCTCCGCAGCCGCGAAACAAATGATCAATGCCGGCATGAAGGTTAAGAGCCCTTCGGGCAGTGCTTACACGCCTGACGATGTTAGTGCTGCAATTACCAACCTGGTGCCTTCGCTGTGGTCTGCCGCTCAAAGCGCTGATGATTTCATGGTGAACGCGCTGTTCTACAACTCTGTAGTAGGGACATACAACTGTCTAGATAGCGTTTCCGATCAAAACAGCTTCAATCTTTGTATGACATCGTTGACTCAGCAAGACGAGCAGTTCCGCTCCGATGCTGCGGCGTCTGGCAGTTTCTTTGCAAAGATCATGACACCGACAATGGTCTTCCTTCAGATTCTCTTCTTCGGCTTCGCGCCCATCGTCATCATTTACAGCCTGTTTAAAGGGGCTGGATCGCTGATGATGTATGTAAAGTTTCTGGGGTTCGGGATATGGACTACTTCCTGGCTGCCATTTTCCGCTGTGATTCAGATGTACATCCAAAACGATGTCGCAGAGAAACTGACTGAGTTCACAGAAGCTGGCCTAGTACCGAGCAACATGAAGGCGGTCTATTACGATGTTCTTGCAACTAGGCTGGGTATCGCATCGGATATGCTGGCCGCCACACCACTCATTTCTGCAGCAATGCTTGGCTTGACTGCTTACGGCATGGTAAGCCTTGCCAGCCGCTGGTCGGGGCGCGACCACAATGACGAGAAACTTCAGTCTCCTGATCTTGTAAAAAATGGGGCACATGTCGATGTGGCAAGCCGTAACCAGTACCAGTCAGAACATTCCGGCAGTGTAAATAACGGTCTGTCACTCAATGGCGCCAACTGGAACACGGCGGATCTAAAAAACACGCTAAGCACTTCCACCCAGAGTGCCTTCGGTTCCGACCATTCTAAGCGCAGCGAGAGCTCCTCAGCTGTCGAGGCCTCACTGCGCCAAATGTCCTCCTACAAATCCGGTGACAGCTGGACAGATCAGCGCATGCAATCGCTCGATCGCCAGCACAGCAATATTTCCCAGCAGGCGATGAAGCTGGGGGATAGCATTGGTCAGGCCTTGGGGTTCACTGGGAAGGAGATGAATTCCTTCAAAGAGGCGTTCGACGCGAAGGTGGGTTTCAGCGGTATCTTCGGCGGTGTTTCTGCTGGCATTCAGAACGCCACTGGGAAAGATATGACCAAGTCTCAGGCCTCAACCATTGCATCCCAGTTTGGTTCAGAGATCTCCAAAAATGAAAGTGACATGTCCGGGTGGAAGGCCTCAGTTGCTGATACGTTCTCTCATAGCACTGGCAGAGAAGCCGCAACTGAAAACGCCTTGGGTCGACGTCTGAGTGCAACCACCGCCGACACCCAATCGTCGTTCAATCGCTTCCAGCAAGCTACATCAGCGGAGGCCGGCGTTTCCGCAAACGCGAAGATCAGTGAGGAGACCACCGGCGGGAATCTCACCCGATCGCAGCAGGGGATGCAGGCGCTCAATCAGGCAATCGCCGGGCTCAGCGATTCGCAGCGCAGTGAATTCAACAAGAAATTCCCCGAGCTTGAAACCCGCTATGCCCAGCAATCCACTGGCATGGTTGGCGCTCGTGAGTCAGCCCAGCTGTGGGCCCTCAAGTCCATTGGGGCGGACACAGAGTTCGCGAATGTCATTTCGGCTATGACTGGAAACGTTGTGGGTGGGCCGAGCGAAGGTGATGCGGCCAAATTCCAAGGCGTAGGTGGGCGAGCAGCCCAGGTCAGTGACAACCCAGCCGGTCAGGTTTCTCGCGCTAACATCGGCAACCCGTCGACCAATGTTCCCGGGGTCAATCCGAATCAGGTCGGCCCTACTGGTGCTCCACAACCACAAGAGCTCAGGGAAGTCGCATCTGGAATGGATCCATACCGTTCCTACGAGGACCGCGAGACCTATGTATCGTCGCAAATGCCAAGCAGCCATGCCAAAGCTCAAGAGCAGATGCGGGCGGGTAAAACAGCACTCGAAAATGCGGACACTACCCTTTCCCCTGAGCAGATCCGCGACACAATGTCGGTCAAGCCAATCACGAACACCATGGTCGGCGTAGGCCAGGCCGAGCAGCAATGGGAGCAAGAAAACCCTAAAACTGCGATGGCCGTTACGGCAGCGACTATGTTTGTGCCAGGCGCAGGATGGGGTGGAGCAGCTATCAAAGGGACTCAAGCGACAAGAGCGGTTCTGGCAGCACGCAGCGCTGAAACTGCCTTGAAAGCAGCTGAAGCCGGTACCGAAGTTGCTCAGGCTGCACGCGTGGTCAATGCAGCTGGGCACGAGGTACCTGCGCTGCTTCGTGGCCAAGGCCAGGCTTCGCGGGTCGTGAACGCCGAACATGTGGCAGAAGCTGCTGAAACTGCGAAAGCCGCTGCAGCTACTGCGAAGACTGCTGGCCGCGAGGCCGCAGCCGCCACCAAGCTTGCTGGCAACGTTTCGGTTGTTCCAGGGATGATGATCGCTTCCGATCACATGGCAGACAACTACAATGCTGATGTGGCCGCCAACGGCAAGCCTGAGCGCTTTGAGCCCGGCTCAAGTGTGCGCTCAATGCTCCAGAGTGATGGCGCCACACCTGGCCCTCAAGCACAGAGTGGTCAGCCGCTTGTGACCCCAATGCCGGCGCGCGCCGACGCTCTTGCTCCCCTGGGCGGACACGCAGGCAACTTGATGGCTGCCCCGGGCGAAAATACGCAAGCTGCAGCCCATGGCCAGCCACTGGTCACACCAATTAATGCAAACGCTGAAGCGCCTGCCCCAGCACCAGCTCCAATACGACAGGAGGCGCCCCATGCACAGAGCAGTCAGCCTGTAGCAGCGGCAGCGCTCGCCGGGGGGGAGGGCAACGCACCGATCCGCCAAGACGCTGCACCTGTTCAAGCCAGCCAGCCCGTGGCGGCCGCAGCGCTGACCAGCGCCGAGGCACAGGCACCAATCCGTCAGGACGCTGCACCTGTACAAGCCAGCCAGCCCGTCGCGGCCGCAGCGCTGACCGGCGTCGAGGCTGCACCGATCACAGGTCACGCAGGGGAGCTTAGAGCGGCCCCAGGTGAGGGGCTCATGACCGCGGGGACTAGTCAGAACCTGATGGAGCCCATTGGTCACGCGTCCACCGCCGCTCACACCGGTCAACTCCATATGGGTTCGCAACCAGCCATGGCCGAGTCCCACACTGAACTACAAGCGGGCGAAATGATGACGGCATCGGGTGCTGGTTTGATGACTGCTGGTGCCCAATCGCAGGCTAGCGCTGGGCTCTCAGCAGGTGAGCCACAACTGTCCGGCTCAGATAATGGGTCAGGTAGCCCATACGGTGAAGGCATGATGGGAGCTGCGGATGCTTACGAGTCGCCGTTCAGTGGAGGAGGGAAGCCGGCACCCGTTACGCGAGTGATGACCCTGGAAAACACCGTTGTTACCCCGGAAGACAAGGGTGATGACGACGCCAAGCCGCCGACGACGAGAGGGGGCAAAAGCTAACTACAGCTGAAAAAGAAAGCCCGACTATGCCGGGCTTTCTTTTTTGTAACGCTGCCCGCCTTCGGACTGTACAGCTCTTCTTTGTAGATAGGATCCCTGGCACCGGGCTGGCCGCCAAAATGCAAAACCCCCGTGGGTACGGGGGTTTCCTGTTTTGACAATCTTTCCTGGCAGAACCAACCGTGGGCTGGGTTATTGCTCCAGCATCACCTTGGAAATCATGCCGTTGGCCAGGTTCATGTAGAGCGCACTATCGCCGGAAACATCGTCAGGTGTGATCACGTACTTCCCATTGATGACCATGGAAGGTGTGGCATCAACTCCATATGTGAGGAGCTTGGCAAAAGCCTTCTCCAGCCGCTGCTGAGTGACGTTGTGCCAGGCTTCGTTGAACCCCTGAACGTTCGAGATCGCTACAGCTTTCGTCCATGTATCAGGGCTCTCCATCGGCATGCCATTCTGCTGGATCAACGTATAGGCCGCCGACATGAATGCGTCGAGTCGGGCTGGATCTGCATCCTGGACAGCAAAAAATGCACGAGCAGCAATGTAATTGGCTTTGTCGGGGACCGCTACGGGAAGGAACTCAGCGGACCAGCCAGGCGGCATCGTTTTGGCCCACCGAGCCAAGGTCTGATCGTATGAAGCACAGACTGGACACGCAAAGGAAAAGAACACGATGACCTTGTGACTGTCTTCAGCCTGGGCCGCAACCTCTCTATACGGCAGCGACGGCAGCGACTCCTGTGCTAAGGAGAGGACTGGAGTTGCCAGCAGGGCTGCCATAGCCATCCGCGCAATAAACTTCTTCATATAAACTTTCCTTGCTGATGAGGTTCTGCTCGATGAGCATGTCGAAGATTGACTCTTGATTTCGCTCAGTGCGCCACAGCTCGACAGTATCCTTCAGTGCCCTGAAGTTGATTTTCCGGGTCGCGGCCAACTCATTCAAAAATTCCACCGCCCCCTCGGTGTAACCAAGAGCGTTCACCACGTCATCTTGTGACACAAGCGCCAGATCAATGAGGGCTTGCCCGAACTTTTTGACCTTGCCTTCAATCGTACACCGCAGCTGAAGTTCAGCTGCCTGATTTGCCTGCGTAAAGGTAATGAGGCCCTGAGCGATTAGAACATCACCGATGCGCCTAACCGCTGGCTTCACAGAATCATCTTTAATTAAGGTCCGTACCCGTCCCAAGGTTGTCAAGCCATCAGTTACCATCCGCACAGCGGATTGGCCTAATGTGTCGAATTGGCTCTGCCGTGCAGCAGCGTTCAACACAGCCATCTCTCCACCGCCACCGATAATGGCTGCACGCACTGATCTGTCTGATCTAATAAGCTCAATGATGGGGCATTTACCTGAAAACGAATCTTTCGAAGGCGCAAATGGAATATTGCCTGTGACAGGCGGCAGCCCATTCTTTTTCAACCACATGCGCTCTACGTCATTAATAGGTAGCCATTCGTGTTCTATATCAGTCCGAAGAGTCTGCACAAGTCGCTGAGCAATCACACCAATGAGTACAGACGCAAGTGTTTGGGCATCGACCCCAAGATCAACGATGCGAGGTACAGCTTGTGCTGCACTATTGGAGTGCAATGTGGCAAAGACCAAGTGGCCGGTGTTTGCAGCCTGAATGGCAATCTGTGCGGTTTCCTGGTCACGAATCTCACCAATCAGAATAACGTCCGGATCCTGACGCAACAGGGCCCGTAGACCCAATGCGAAACTGAGCTGGGGCGTTACGTTGATTTGGACAAAGCCCTTAACTACATACTCAACCGGATGCTCGATAGTACAGATGTTGAGCGTACCGTCGTTGATGGCATTGAGTGCTGCGTACAGTGTCGTGGTTTTACCTGAGCCGGTTGGGCCGGTGACAAGGATCAGCCCTTGAGGTTCGTTGATCATCTCGCGGAATGCGTGCTCGACCAGAGGCGGCATTCGAATTCGGTCAAGGCTCATCGACGCGTTTTCTTGGTCGAGCAACCGGCATACGATTTTTTGCCCATTGTGACTTGGAACCAAGCTCACACGGACCTCCAACTCCAGTCCCGGGTATCGCAATCCGATACGACCATCGAGGGGGATTTGATGCTGCGAGAGGTCCATGGTGGCCCGCGATCGAATTTTCGTATCGATCATTTTTCCCATAGCAGGCTCTACGGTTTCAAAATGCCTCAGCTGACCGTCTTGCCGTAGCTGAATATGCACGTGACCTTGAACCCACTGGAAGTGAATGTCCGGGACTTTATTCTCGGCGGCCATCCTGAACAAGTCGTTCAAATAGGTTGCCGCCGGTTTATCTGCCGGGGAGTTGTAAATAAAAAGATCTGGTTCCTTTGCCACAGTCAGCTCCTATTTAGCCTGGCCGGTAGTGCAGTTGAGTTCTGGGCCATAGAACAAGCGCGAAATGAAACTTTGCACGGATTTATCAGCCGCAATGCTCCAAATCAACAAGTCAATACGCGAATCTGTACTAAGGTAGTTCGTACCTGCCCAACGAACTGCATCAAAAACAACTCGGACCGGTAAAGCGCCACGCTCGACGCGTTCACACGGTTCCTCCGGGGATACCGTGTACAAAATCCAGCCAAATAGAAGAACAGCAAAAAAACTGCTGAATAGCTGTTTCATTTACAAACCACCGTAGTTATTCATGACTTTCTGAATGTAAATCCGCTGACTTTTCTCATTAGGGCTGTTGTATGCGCCAACCGCTTTCCAAACATGGCCGTGTGAAGCGATGTTACTTGCTAGGATCCAGGCGCCGACATTCGCGCTAACACAGCGATCTAACAGCTCCTTCTCACCAATACCGTATTTCGATAGCTTTGGAAGCCAAGAGGAATTGATCTGCATCAATCCGATATCCCAGGTCCCATCGCTATTTTTTTGGCTCACTACGTCTGCTTTGCCCGGTCGGTTCTCGGTGACCTGAATGGCGCGGAGTAGCTTCTCGCTGACCCTATATCGCGCAGCCGCCTCGGCGAAGCAGTCCGCGTGGGAGGTCGTAGGAAGCCAGGCCAATGCACCTATCAGGAGAAAAGGGAGGGATAGTTTTTTCATGCGCTAGAGAATACATTACGCGTACCAATAAACAAGGTGTATCCGCTAATGCATTCACTGAATCGACTGCCGATCCTGTTGGCGCTCCCTCTAGCGTTCGTGAGCCTCACCTGTGCTGCAAGCAGCGCCCAAGACACGTCAGCAGCTGCATACTTCAGCAACGAAGCAGCAGCAGGGGGCGCCGACCTCCCAGACATCTCCACTGCTATGAAGGGCCTCCTTTCAACCGCCCGGGAGGGTGGCGAAGTACTTCGGACTTGGGCAGCCTACAAAGCTGGGGACAAAGCTGCACTGCCGAAGCTCTTCGAGCTCGCCCAAGGCGGGAATAGCCGAGCACAGAACGTAGTGGGCTATCTGCTGGATCACGGTGAAGGGGTCAAAAAAGACAGCGCCGCCGCTGCAGCATATTTCTCTGCCGCCAGCTCTGACTACCCCCTTGCTCGGTACAACCTGGCAGTACTTACTTTGCTTGGCCGCGGTGTACCGAAGGACGAGACCAAGGCGATGGAGATGTTTGAGTCGTCAGTAAAGGACGCGTCTGTCGATCTTGCAGCTGTCCGCCTGTCGCTCTACTACCTCAACAAAGGCGACCATGACAAAGCCTGGACATGGGCAAATGAGGGCGCCAACCGTGGCAACGTGACAGCCTACTACCTACTTGGGCGGATGCTCTACGAACGCGGGGGGTACCAAGAGGCATACAACTGGCTGACGAAGGCAGCGCAAGCAAGCGAACCGAATGCACCCGCCATCCTCTCTGCGATGTACAAAAATGGCCAGGGGATGAATCAAAACGTGAAGATGGCCGCATCCTGGTGGATGATCTACGTCGGTCTGAACAAGGGAAAACCGGGCATGAACTCAGCGGGAATGTCGTCCTTCGGACTGACCGCCAAAGAACAGAATGACGCAACCAGCTTCGCAACCAACTGGCTATCGACACACAAACACATGAAGCGTCCTGACTACGACGCCACGCTGCTCCAGGCCAACAGAAACGACAAGTCGTGAGTCCATACGTACAGAGCTGTAGATAGCAGACCTAGCCCCACTATCGGCCACGAGATGAGGGCTATCCGCCAGTCTGCCCTCGATGGCCAGCAGTGCAAGACAATGGGACCTGCGAGAATCCACCAGGCCAGGTCCTCAAAAGCCAGTCCCCCTACCTGATTCGTGGTGCGCCATGAGGCGAGCGCATAGAGGACTGGCAGAGCTAACAAGGGTGCAAGAGCGGTAGCCCAAGCATTCGCCCATGTCAGGCGCTCGAACTCCACGGACCCAAGGATGATTTGATGTCCTTCTCGCCGTGGTATCAGGGTCATTCCAATGGGCCTAGCCCTTGTGAGGTAGCCCACCGCGAAATGGAAGAGTTCATGACTGAAAACACCAACCGCCCTGAGCAGAGACGCTGCAAGGGATCGAGGTGGCAGCATTCGCACGACAAATGCCATCACAAGCATTGGCACCAGGTAACCCCCAGGGCTTGCCAGCAAAAAATTCTCCAGAGCACTGTATCGCTCCATAACCATCCATCATCCCTCGCGCTAATGAAATCCCATGAAAAGCGCTTTCAATACTGACAGTATTAGGGGTTTGGGGAGCAATGGAACAGAAAGTGCACTTAAGCCCTACCAGCGCCGTTCAGAGCCTTCTTCCCAGGCATCGGCTTCGATAAAGCAGTTGCGCATGTCGGCTTCCTGGCTGATCTCGGTCAGCAAGTCATGCACGGTCTTGTCCAGCTCATCGTCGCTCCGATACGGAATGGCCAGTTCGTAGTTGCCCGACTCCAGCCGTTTCATACTGTAGGGCTCCAAGCAGTAGCGCTCGATATTTTCCTTGGCCCGTTTCCGGCCGCGAACGAACTTGCTGTTGTTCACCACCGCCAGGCGCAGCGTGACGGTGGCCACCTGCTCGGCGGCGGGCTCTGCCGGCGACGCGACATTGCGTTGCTGACCTCGCGGCTGGGCGCTCTTCTGGTGTGCGCCGATCTCAACACCACGATGGCGCAGGTAGCTGTACAGCGTGCTCTTGGAGATGTGTAACTTCTCGCCGATGGCGCTGACGCTCAGGCGGCCCTCGCGGTACAGCGTCTCGGCCGCCATGGAGGTGGCCTCGGCCTTGGCTGGGAGGCCCTTGGGACGGCCACCGATCCGGCCCCGCGCCCGCGCGGCCGACAAACCCGCCTGAGTCCGCTCGCGGATCAGCTCGCGCTCGAACTCGGCCAGCGAGGCAAACAGGTTGAACACCAAGCGACCTTGGGCGTGGGTGGTGTCGATTGGGTCATTCAGGCTCTGCAAGCCGACCTTGCGCTCTGCCAGCTCGCCGACCAGCTCGACCAGGTGTTTGAGGGAGCGCCCGAGGCGATCCAGCTTCCAGATCACCACGGTGTCGCCCGCTCGAACATGGGCTAGCAACTTGTCCAACTCCGGCCGGGCGCTTTTCGCGCCGCTGGCGATGTCTTGATAGATGCGTTCGCACCCGGCCTGTTTCAGGGCATCGACCTGGAGGTCGGCGTTCTGATCCCGAGTGCTCACCCGCGCATAACCGATCTTCATCAAAAGTACCGTTTACTCGACTACGTTAGTAATAGTTGAACTTTGATTAAGCGTACCAGTTATTTGAACCGTAGCGCAGGTAGGTTAACCAGCCGATTCCTGTCCACTTAAAGTTCGGCAAAACGAAGGTTTTTTTGAACCATTGCATAGCCCTTTGTGATTGGCGTATAAACACACAAACACCTACTAGCGGGGAACGCCATGAATACGATTCGCTGGAATGTCGCCGTCTCGGCCGACACCGACCAGTCGCTTCGGATGTTTCTGGCCAGCCAGGGCGGTGGCCGGAAAGGCGACCTGTCGCGCTTCATTGAAGAGGCGGTGCGGGCCCACATCCTGGAACTGACGGCCGAACAGGCCAAGGCCGCTAATGCCCATCTGAGCGAGGCAGAGCTGACCGAAGCGGTTGACGAAGCGCTCGACTGGGCACGTAAGCGCTGATGCGGGTCGTGTTGGATACCAACATCCTGTTCAGCGCACTGATCTCGCCGCATGGCGCGCCCGATGCGATCTACCGTGCCTGGCGGGCGGCGCGTTTCGAGGTAGTGACCTCGCGGATGCAGCTCGATGAAATCCGCCGAGCCAGCCGCTACCCCAAGCTCCAGGCCATCCTTCAGCCCGCCAAAGTGGGAGCCATGATCAATAACCTGCAACGGGCTGTGGTACTGGAGCGTCTGACCATCGAGGTCGAAGCCGATGATCCGGATGACTCGTTTCTGCTGGCCATGGCCCTGGCAGGCGATGCGGACTACCTGGTGACCGGTGATCGCCGCGCCGGCCTGCTGCAACGCGGGCACATCGAACGCACGCGGATTGTCACGCCCGCCGTGTTCTGCGCCGAGGTGCTGTGATCGATGCCGGTCGGTTTTCTGACCCAGGAGCAACGCGACGGTTTTGGCCGCTATGTCGATGCCCCCAGTCGTGAGGAGCTGGAACGCTACTTCCACCTGAGCGACGACGACCACAAAATCCTCCTACCGCTGCGCGGCGAGCACAACCGCCTTGGCTACGCCACCCAACTGACCAGCATCCGCTACCTGGGCACTTTTCCCGACGACTTTTCAGCCGTCCCCCAAGAGGTGCTGCAAGCGCTCAGTCGCCAGTTAGGCATTACCGATCCAACTTGTATCCTGGCCTATGCCGAAACCCGCCAACGTCAACGTCATGCCGCCGAGATTCAGGAGCGTTACGGCTATCGGGTGTTTGCTGATTCCAGCGTCGGCTTTCGACTTGCCCGCTGGCTGTATGCGCTCTGTTGGACAGGGACAGATCGTCCTGGCGAGTTGTTCAATCGGGCGACGACCTGGTTGCTGACGCACAAGGTTTTACTGCCCGGCGTCACCGTTCTGGAACGGTTCATCGCCCAACTGCGCAGCCGGGTCGAAGAACGCCTCTGGCTAACCCTTGGCCGCAGTGTGAGCGAGGCGCAACGGCAGCAGCTACAGGACTTGCTGCTGGTCGCCGAAGGCAACCGCAGTTCCCGGCTGGATCAACTGCGCTCCGGCCCGGTGATGGTCAGTGGCCCCGCACTGATTCGGGCGCTGCGCCGGCTTGATGACGTGCGCGGCATCGGCATCGCCTTGCCAGCGGCGGCGCACATCCCGCCCAGCCGTATCGCGGCCCTGGCTCGCTTCGCCAACACCGCCAAGGTCACGGCGATCAACCGGCTGCCGGCGTCGCGGCGGATGGCGACACTGGTGGCGTTCGCCCTGTGCCTGGAGGCCACCGCGCACGACGACGCCCTGGAGGTCCTGGAAGCGCTGTTACGCGACCTGTTCAGCAACGCGGAGAAGGCCGACAAGAAAGCCCGCATGCGCAGCCTGAAAGACCTGGATCGCTCGGCGGCGACGCTCGCCGCCGCGTGCAAGGTCGTGCTGGACAGCTCAATCAGCGATGACAACGTGCGCGCCCGGCTGTTCAACGACCTGCCGAGGGCCTCGCTGGAGAAAGCCCTGGAAGATGTCAATGCGCTGATCCGCCCGGTTGACGATGTGTATTTTCTCGCCCTGGAGGCGCGCTACCGCAGTGTGCGCCGTTTCCTGCCCGACCTGCTCAAGCACATCCGCTTCGGCTTCAGCCCGGCCGGCAAAGGCGTGGTCGCCGGCCTGGATTGGTTGCAGCTGAACCTGCCCCGCCGGAAACCGGAGGATGACGCGCCGCAGGAGATCGTGGCCAAGGCTTGGCAGAAGCACATTACCCGCGAGGATGGCTCCCTCGACATGGGCGCCTATGTGTTCTGCACGCTCGATGCGCTGCGCACGGCCCTGCGCCGGCGCGACGTGTTCGTCTCGCCCAGTTGGCGCTATGCCGACCCGCGTCTCGGCCTGCTCGACGGTGCCGAATGGCTGGCGGCGCGGCCGATCATCTGCCGCTCGCTGGGCCTGACCATTGACGCCGGCACCACCTTGGATGCGCTGAGCGCCGAGTTGGATGCGACCTGGCAGGCGGTCGCGGCCCGCCTACCCGACAACCCCGCGATCCAGCTGAGCGAGAACGCCGAGGGCAAGACCGAGCTCTCGCTCGGCACACTGGACAAGCTGGAGGAGCCGAACTCGCTGCTGCAACTGCGAGCAGCCGTGGCTGATCTGATGCCGCGTGTCGATCTGCCGGAAATCCTCTTGGAAATCGCCGCTCGCACCGGCTTCGCCGAGGCCTTCACCCATGTGTCCGAGCGCAATGCGCGGGCCGACAACCTGGTCACCAGCCTCTGCGCGGTGCTGCTGGGTGGGGCCTGCAACACCGGCCTGGAGCCGCTGATCCGCACCGACAATCAGGCGCTACGCCGCGACCGGCTGTCCTGGGTCAGCCAGAACTATATCCGTGACGACACGCTGTCAGTGGCAAACGCCATTCTGGTGGGGGCGCAGAGCCAACTGGAGCTGGCCCAGGTCTGGGGCGGCGGCGAGGTCGCCTCCGCCGATGGCATGCGCTTCGTGGTACCGGTGCGCACCGTGCATGCTGGCCCCAACCCGAAGTATTTCGGCACCGGCCGGGGCGTCACCTGGTACAACTTGATTTCCGATCAGTTCTCCGGCCTCAACGCCATCACCGTGCCCGGCACCCTGCGCGACAGCCTGGTGCTGCTGGCCGTGGTGCTGGAACAGCAGACCGAGTTGCAGCCGACGCAGATCATGACCGACACCGGGGCCTACAGCGATGTGGTGTTTGGGCTGTTCCGCCTGCTCGGCTACCACTTCAGCCCGCGCCTGGCCGACGTCGGCGGTACCCGTTTCTGGCGCACGCGCCCGGAGGCGGATTACGGCAAACTCAACGGCCTGGCCCGGCAGTCGGTCAAGCTCGATCTGATCGCCGAGCACTGGGACGACCTGCTACGCCTGGCCGGCTCGCTCAAGCTCGGCCGAGTGCCGGCCACCGGCATCATGCGCACCCTGCAAACAGGGGATCGTCCCACCCGCCTGGCCCAGGCGCTGGCTGAGTTCGGTCGCATCGAGAAGACCTTGCACACCCTGACCTACATCGACGACGAGTCCAAGCGCCGCGCCACCCTGACCCAGCTGAACCGGGGCGAAGGCCGCCACAGCCTGGCCCGCGCCGTGTTCCACGGCAAACGCGGCGAGCTGCGCCAGCGCTACCGCGAAGGCCAGGAGGACCAGCTCGGCGCCCTCGGCCTGGTGGTGAACATCATCGTGCTGTGGAACACCCTCTACATGACGGCGGCCGTAGAACGGCTCAGGCAGCACGGCTACCCGGTGCTGGAGGAGGATGTCGCGCGGCTCTCGCCACTGATCCACGAGCACATCAACATGCTGGGCCGTTACTCCTTCGCGGTGCCGGAAGAGGTTACCCGCGGCGAACTGCGGCCGCTGCGCAATCCGGACGACGACCAGTAGGTGTAACGGCCTGGGTTCGAAATCGGCCGGGCACCGCACTCGATGCCACTTCCAGCTCAGACGGATTGCGACTGACGGAGTCCTCGGGCTCACGCTTTCTGCGACCAGCAAGAGCCACTTTTCCGGTGCAGCGCGAATTAGCCGTCCTGACGGGTACTGACCTTTTGTGTGCAGGGGTGATCAGGCTCGGATGCCGCCCTCTTATCTGCTCGCGACATGAAACGCTGATAGCACTCCAGGCCACAGAAGTGCACGACATACTCGGAACCTTCCGGCGTCAGTGCGGCGTCAAGGGGAATGTCCTTGCAGCATTCGCAGCAGCTGATGGTGGAGGTGTTGTTTGTGTTCATGATGGGGGTTCCTCCATCGTCCAAGAAAACCTAGCAACGCTTTCCCCCCGTGACTGAGCGCCGATCGACCTGCAGCCTCCCTGCCCAACTCGGCAGTGGTGGTCGCGCCGTGCTCCGAGCGGGTCACGGTCGCTTCCGAAAGGCCTGCAATGCCGCTCGCAGGAAGAGGATGAAGAAAACCGCCAGCACGAGCGTCGCGAGGCTCCACTGCTCGCTGACGAACGCGCCGGCCGCTGTCCCCGAAAGCAGCAATGCCAGCACCGGCAGATGGCAAGGGCAGGTGAGCGCGGCGAGCACGCCCCAGGTGTAAGCACGCCAGCGGAAGACCTTGCTTGACTCAACGTGATCGGCGTTACGCATAGGCAGAACCTTCGCCGGCGCAATGAGTCAGCCCGGCCAGCTGGGTTGCCACTGCGGCTAAGGCCGCCTGCCGTGCCGTGACTAGCCGGAGCAGGCACTCGACGCAGCCGATCAAGTCGGCGCCATCGTCCGCATCGAGCGCCCGGCAGAGCCGTGCCAATTCGTCGAGCCCGATACCAGACTCGAAGGCGGCGCGCACGAAGCGCAGACGCGCCAGGGACCGCTCATCGAAAATGCCGTAACCGCTCTCCGTGCGCCGCGCGGGGTGCAGCAAGCCACGCAGCACATAGTCGCGCACCACATGCACGCTGACGCCCGCGTCCTCGGCCAGTCTGGATATGGTGTAGGCATTCATCACCGACACTCCCGGTCTTCCCCGCAAACTAGGGCGCTCAGATATTTCCTTCCGGCTAGGCGTTCAGGTAGCCAGATGAGCAATGGCGTAACCCCTAGTGCCAGGAGCAACCACAGCCGGGAGTGATACTCGCCGTTTGGGGCAAACCCATAAGCCAGCAGCGCACCCAGCGCGAGCATCAGGAAATACGGCCCGGTGATGTAGCAGTGAAGGCGGCGACAGCGCGCGGCGTTGACCAGGCAGGCGCCGCCCATCACGAGTAGCGCGGCGCTCGCTGCCAGGAACAACGCAGGGCGTCGATCCGCCAGAACAAGCGCTATGGTCGCCACGACGGCAGGCAGCCCCCATAAGCTGATTACCTGCCAGGTCTTGCGCAGGCTGTCGCGACTGCCGAGATCGCTTGCCGTGTCGTTCATGCTTCAACCTCGCGCGCTCATTACCCGGCGCAGCAGGACAGCTGCTTGACGTCCTTGGCGAAGGTTTGCGCCGCGAGCTTCAGCCCCTCGACCATCGTCAGGTAGGGGAACAACTGGTCGGCCAGTTCCTGCACCGTCATCCGCGCCCGGATGGCGATGGCGGCGGTCTGGATCAGTTCGCCCGCCTCCGGGGCCACCGCCTGCACGCCGATGAGCCGTCCGCTACCTTCCTCGATGACCAGCTTGATGAAACCCCGCGTGTCGAAGTTGGCCAGTGCGCGTGGCACGTTATCCAGGGTCAAGGTGCGGCTGTCGGTCTCGATGCCGGCGTGGTGCGCCTCCGCTTCGCTGTAGCCCACGGTGGCCACCTGCGGATCGGTGAACACCACGGCCGGCATGGCGTCGAGATTGAGCTTCGCCTCGCCGCCGGTCATGTTGAGCGCCGCACGGGTGCCTGCGGCCGCCGCCACGTAGACGAACTGCGGCTGGTCGGTACAGTCGCCGGCCGCATAGATATCCGGGGCACTGGTGCGCATGCCCGAGTCGATCTGGATGGCACCGCGTTCGTCCAGCTTCACGCCGGCGCCTTGCAGATTCATGCCTTGGGTGTTGGGCGTGCGGCCGGTGGCGACGAGTAGTCGGTCGGCATGCAGCTCGCCATGATTGGTGCTCAGGATGAACTCGCCGTCGACGTGGGACACCTGGCTGGCTTGCGTGTGTTCCAGCACTTCGATGCCCTCCATACGGAAGGCTGCCGTCAGCGCTTCACCGATGGCCGGATCTTCGCGGAAGAACAACGTGCTGCGTGCCAGGACCGTGACCTTGCTGCCCAGCCGGGCAAAGGCCTGCGCCAGTTCCACCGCCACCACCGAGGAGCCGATCACGGCGAGCCGCTTAGGAATGGTGTCGCTCGCCAGCGCCTCGTCCGAGGTCCAGTACGGGGTGTCCTTGAGTCCGGGAATCGGTAGAACGGCCGGGCTCGCGCCGGTGGCGATCAGGCAGCGGTCGAAGGCGACGATGCGCTCGCCGCCCTCGGCCAGTTCCACGCTGAGCGTGCGGCCGTCCTGGAAACGGGCGGTGCCGCGTACCAGGGTGATCGCCGGCGTGCTCTCCAGAATGCCTTCGTACTTGGCGTGGCGCAGTTCGTCGACACGACCCTGTTGCTGGGCGAGCAACCGCTCGCGCAGGACGGTCAGGCTCGTGGTGGACAGTCCGGCGTCGAACGGGCTCTCGCGCCGCAGATGGGCCACATGCGCGGCGCGAATCATGATCTTGGAGGGCACGCAGCCAACGTTGACGCAGGTGCCGCCGATGATGCCGCGCTCGATCAGGGTGACGCGCGCACCGCCTTCCACCGCCTTGAGCGCGGCCGCCATGGCGGCGCCACCGCTGCCGATGACCGCCACGTGGAGCCTGTCGCCATCTTTCCCGGCGCCAATGCTGCCGCTCAACCAGCCCCGCGCCTTGTCGAGCAGGCCTGAGCGGGTAGGTGCCGTGGCGTCTTCGAACGCCGCTCGATACCCCAGGGCCTCGACGGCGGCCTGCATCTGTTCACGGCTTACGCCCTCGTCGACCTTCAGTTCGGCCTTCCCGCTGGCGTAGGAAACATCCGCCCGATGCACGCCGGGGATCTTCTCCAAGGCCTCTTTCACATGCTCGACACAGGAGGCGCAGGTCATGCCGACGATTTGTAGTTTGGTCATAGTGTTATTCCTTCATTTTGGCGGAGTCGGACAGGACGTCGGGGAGCAACGGCGGTGGGCGGGCGACACGAGATCCCAGATGGACACCCCAAACATGAGGGCCAGGCCGATATAGAGCAGCCAGCCGCTCCGCCAGCCGTGAGCCAGCATCAAATACACCGCTATCAGCACCAGGGCCGGGCCGATCAGGCCAGGCGCAGCGCGTCGCCACTGCCGGTGACTGAACCCGCCGAGGGCATTGACGAGCAGGGCCAGCCCGGCAAATAACGGCAGCAGCGTGGTGATGAACAGGCCTTCCCACTGGCTCAGAAAGCCCAGACCGATCGCGGCCCCCAGACCGGCAAGGGCGGGGAAACACGAGGCACAGCCTATGGCAGAAATCAGCACGCCAACGGACCCGGCTTTGTCACCGATCCGCGTGAACAAATTGAAAGGGTTTGCCATCGGAATGCCCGCCTACTGCTTGACGCTGGACGGGTAGCCGGCGTCCTCGGTCGCCTTAGTCAGCGCCTGGACATTGGTCTTGGCATCATCGAAGGTGACGATGGCCTCGCGGTTCTCATAGCTCACCTCGGCCTTGGTCACGCCCTCGACCTTGGTCAGCGCCTTCTTCACCGTGATCGGGCAAGCGGCGCAGGTCATGCCCGGCACCGCCAGAGTGACGGTCTGCGTGGCCGCCCAGGCAGGTGCGGCGACTAGGGTGGCGAGGGCGAAGGATGCAAGCAGTTTTTTCATGGCGGACTCCTGATCAGTAGAACAAGGGAAGGATGTAGGGGAAGCCGAGCGCGACCAGCACCAAGGCCGTTACCAGCCCGAACAGCAGCTTGTAGGTGGTGCGTACCTGGGGCACGGCGCAGACCTCACCCGGTTTGCAGACTTGAGCCGGGCGGAAAATGCGTCGCCAGGCGAAGAACAGCGCGACTAACGCCGCACCGATGAAGAGCGGGCGGTAAGGTTCCAGCACGGTCAGGTTGCCGATCCAGGCCCCGCTGAATCCCAGTGCGATCAGAACCAGCGGCCCAAGACAGCAAGTCGAGGCGAGAATCGCCGCAAGCCCCCCGGCGACAAGAGGGGCGCGCCCGTTTGATGGTTCAGACATGCATTTCTCCTTTCGAGCATGTGAGCGATGGTTTAAGGTTACTTCCGTAGTCAAGTACGGAGTCAAGCAGTATGGAAAACACTGTGGAAAGCCTGACCATCGGCGCCTTCGCCAAGGCGGCCGGGGTCAACGTGGAAACCATCCGGTTCTATCAACGCAAGGGGCTGTTGCCCGAACCGGACAAGCCCTACGGCAGCATTCGCCGCTACGGCGAGGCGGACGTGGCCCGGGTGAAATTCGTCAAATCCGCGCAACGACTGGGCTTCAGCCTCGATGAGGTGGCCGGGCTGTTGCGATTGGATGACGGCGCTCACTGCGACGAAGCGCGCGTGCTCGCCGAGCAGAAGCTCGAGGATGTGCGGGGGAAACTCGCGGATCTGCGGCGGATCGAGTCGGTGTTGGCGCGGCTGGTTCACGATTGTTGTGCGAGCCACGGGACGGTTTCCTGTCCGCTGATCGTTTCGCTGCAGGGGGAAAAGGAACTGCGCTGACTCCGCGCGTTAACCGAGGATTTCCCGATGCGTGAGGCACCTCCGGGGTCGGCTTGCGCTTGGCAAAACAGCGGCGCTCATTGAGCGCCGCTGAATGGCCAAAGGAGCACTTGCATAGGCCACAGGTTAGTACTGCATCAGCAGCTCATGTTCTACTTTGCAGGCGGACAGCCGGGCTGCGCCTCGACCCGGCCAGCCGCCGTGGCCCCCAGTTGCTCAATCTTCTTGGCGGTTTCCGCCACCAAGGCCGCCTCAGCCTTGTCGCGCATAGCGGCGATTCGCTCGATTGAACGGTCGCTCCCGCTCTCGGCCCATACGGTGGATGACAGCAGAGTCGCACCAACTATCAGCAGTAGTCTTAGGTATTTCATAACAGCCTCCTCTCGGGTTTTCTACCCACGAGCCGACTCTATCTCCGTAGTTAAGTACGGAATCAAGGAGAGATGGAGATGAAGGTCCTGGATTATGGCGCTGAGAGGAAATGGCAGGGCTTAAGTGCACTTTCTGTTCCGTTGCTCCCCAAACCCCTATTATGCTTATGTGTCATGCGCAGACGATGTACGCAACCATGTGTCATGCGATCGGCGTTTCTAAATTTCGACAATGCTCAGGCCGATCTGACATTGAATCAAGTGCGGTACATGAAGAGGCCAAGCAATCTCAACCGGGCCGTGGGCAGGGGTAGCGGATTGGTACGAGATGGCCTGTTGGGTCCGCATTGTCGCAGTCATGCTGGAAAGGAAGTCCTCACCATCCAGCATCCGATAGCAAGGTGAATGGGATGAAAAAAGGAAAACAACGGGTGCTAACTCTGGCGGGGTTATTGGCCGTAGCCGTTGGTGCTTTAGCCGACCCGCACTCGGAAGGTACCGAACTTGGAAAATCAACTTTAGGTAAACTCTCCTCTAATGTGACTTCAGCTAACGCTAAATCGATGCCTTTTTACACTGACACACCATCGCAATCCTCTCAATTTGGCAGCAGCTCACTTTTCACTGTTGGTACAAGCCGCATCAATAGTTGTAAAACTGAAGCTGACGGCCCTGATGCGATCGCGAATCAAGAGTGTGATGCAGTAAACTTCCTAGCAAAGAACCCATATGAACGCGTTAAAGTTGATGTCGACGAAAATGATCCGATAATCAGTGGCATTGGCGAAATCATCAATAATGCAAAACCCGATGAGATCACTGAGAGCTGCGGCACGAAGACGACTACTACGCCAGACATTTACTCAACAGAAGTGTGCAACGAGTACAACCTCAGCGATCAAAAAATCTGTTCAATGGGCCAGGTTGTGGACGTTGACACAAAGGCCAACTTCCAATGCAATGTCACCCAGAACGCACTAGAAACGGTATCGTGCGACAAGTACCTTGTGCTGTCCTGCCAACCCCCAATCGCAGGCTGCACAGGATCAGGCATCGCCGTAAACTCCGCAACGATCAGTAATGGCGCCTATCAGTTTACTCTGGTCGGCTCTGCCCTGACGATCGTCAATAACGTCACGGCCATCAATGAAGTGACAGAAGCAGACTTTAACTTTTCCATCGCAGGGCTTGACCGTGTCGATGAGTTCTTCATCAACGCCATACATTCCGACAACTATGTAGGCATTGCAGTCAATGGCATCTTTATTGGTGTACACGGCCGTGCATTTGGAGGCTGGAACGCGAATGCCACTAAGCTGGTTCAAGACACCAATTACAGCCCTCCTCATGCTCGGTGGAGTGACAATCCCGCCGACCACTACAAAGCAGAGACTGGCAATAATCTCAAAACAAGCGAGCATATCGACTTGATTCCATATTTGCGAGAAGGCTCGAACGTTATAAATATTAAAGTTCTCAATGGTAAAGGCCCAGGCTATGGGATGGTTTATATCACAGCGCACCAACAGTGCCCTCCAGAATGCGAGGAAACTTGGGTTGATCAGTGCTCATCGTATGAACAACGTTCGCTATAAACCCTCACCACTGAACTACCCCGCGTATCAGCGCATGTAACCCGACCAAACGTATGCTTATGAATCAGAAGCCCGCAGATCATCTGAACTGAGGGCTTCTTTGAGCGTAACCGGCGCCAGATCACTTGCGGATACGTTCCCGATGGCTAGTGGCGTTCAGCCGGCATCCAATCTGCCAGATTGATTTCGATACCAAAGTGCCTTACATTTACGTGTAAAATACTGTCAGTATCCGGGAAGCCGAAATGCATTTCAGAGCCAAGCTGTTGTCCCTGTGCACCTCCTTCATCGTCCTCGCCGCCGCCCCATTCGCAGCGCACGCCGACACCTCAAAAGAAATTCTGATCGAAGCTGTGAAATCCGGACATGCATCCGCTGAGCTAACCGGTGACCAGGCTGACGTCTGGATGGCTCAAACCCATTCCCGTGAACCGATCATGGTGGAAGCCAAAGTCGTAGAGCAGTTGAAGCAGCCAGGCTGTGCTCGCGTAGCCATTCAGTTCACCCAGCAGATGGTACCGAAAGTCAATGGGGGGTCCGGACCACTTGAAGTTGGCTGGGGGATGAACGTCTGTGAGGACGGAGCTCCACCGGCAGACCCGAGTTTGTTCACTCAAGAACCGCAATCGGCGACCAAGGTCAACAAGGTCCAGTCCAAATGAAATCCAGAATCAATGGCCTGCTGACCTTGGCCGCGGCTCTCGTGCTGTCAACCACAGTTGTGGCTGATCCACACTCTGAGGGGACAGAGCTCGGCAAGGCAAACCTCAGTAAACTTTCCTCCAACGTGAGCTCATCCAATGCGAAGGCGATGCCTTTCTACACAGACACGCCATCGCAGTCTTCACAGTTCGGCAGCACATCACTATTCAACGTCGGTACCGCACGGATAAACACGTGCAAGACAGAGCCAGACGGCCCCGACCAGATCGCGAACCAAGAATGCGATGCTGTCAACTTCTTGGCAAAGAATCCCTACGAACGAGTCAAAGTTGATGTCGACGAGAACGACCCGATCATCAGCGGGATCGGTGAAATCATCAACAATGCCAAGCCAGGCGATATCACTGAAAACTGCGGTACCAAAACCACAACCACCCCGGACATCTACTCGACGGAGGTATGCAACGAGTACAACTTGAGCGAAGCAAAATATTGCTCAATGGGTCAAGTCGTTGATGTCGACACAAAGGCAAATTTTCAGTGCAATGTGACACACAACGCTATCGAGAACGTCACGTGTGACCGTTACCTCACCATGGCCTGCGAGCCGCCTATTGTAGGATGCGACAACGGAGGTATTGTGCCAGGAACCACACAATCCGACATGTACACTTCCTGGAAGCTGGCCAACTCTAACGGTACCTATGCGCTTCAGTTCGGCTCCATCGGTGACAACTACTGGCGCGATGGTATTTATCCGCGTTCGCTTGAGTTCGAAGTCAAAGACCCGACAATGCTCACCGAGTTTACGCTCGCATCCGTGTACTACGACGACTACATCCTGATCAAAATCAACGGTACTTATTTGTTCAGTGGTCCTTATGGCGGTACTGAGCTGTCCCTTTTCAGCAACGGCAAAGTTAACATCGGTGATGGAGTACAGCGCAACCGGGAGCTTGGTAAAAGCTGGGGGGCGAAACCAAACATCAATCTGATTCCTTACCTGGTGGCTGGTGTCAACAAGCTTGAAACGATCACAGCTGTAGGTGGCGGAGGCGAAACTTACATCACAATGTACGCTCGGATGCTGTGCAACGGCCCCTGCACCGAAACATGGACTGATCAATGTAGCGCGCTGAATGCTCGCGCTCAGTAGGGGTTATAACGGATGAGTATTAGAAACGTTTGGAAGAAACTGATTCCGCTAATGGTGTTAGTTTTTTTTGCAACCTTCTCCCATGCGGCTGACTGCCGTAAAACAGGGGAAACATGCGTAGAGGGCGCCGAAACCCGAAATATTGCGGGCAACTTAATCTACAAGGCTTGTTGGCGATATAGATCTACATACGAATGCGTGAAGCCTGACTCTGTTGATTATTGTGCCGCCATTTCGAAGGTCGCTGGCTGTTATCAAACCTCAACATCCTGCATTTCCACCGCTTGGAACGGCACGTGCCTGGTCGAGCAGCGAACTTATCGTTGCGACAATCCGGCCACACCAAAGCCGTCCGACACCATACAGTTGGACGACACCCATACGATTATCCGCGACGAGCTCGACACCAGCCAGTGCGACCCACTCGCTACAAACCCGCTGTGCTATATCGCGTCGCACACGTGCGTTGAGGGACCGGAAACCCGGGTCATCAACGGGTTGCCGGTCTATAAGGCATGCTGGAAATACAAGGACGACTATTCCTGCATCAACCCTGACAAAAAGAACGACTGCCAGCAATACGAGGACAAGGGCTGTAAGAAAATCGACCAGACGTGCATCGAGAGTACCGATCCGATCGGCTGCGTTATGTCCCAGATCACCTATAGTTGTATTACCAAAAAGGGTGAGACGACCACCACCGAGGATTGCAGCACGAAAGTCTCCTGCTACGAGGGTGTCTGCTGGGACACCAGCTATCCATCTGATAGCGATTTCGCCAAAGCTGTTGCAGCTAAAGAGGCAGCTCGTGAAGCCGGTGTGTATGGTTCGGACGGCGAACTGTTTGGCGGTGAAGATGAATCCTGCCGAAAAGGGTACGGTGGTATTAAAAACTGCTGCGGTAAAAGTAGCGGAGCTGAAACCAACTTCTCCATTATGGGCCAGGCAGTCTCTACTGTCGGAGGAGGCCTAGCTAGCTATGGCTCGAAATACATGTATGACTTTGCGTACAACAACGTCGAGTGGGTAAAACAAGGTGCTTCTGCTTTGGGGGCGGCGGCGCCATCTGCGCCAACACTTAGCTTCAGTGTCTACGGCTTGAGCTATGCCGTCGGTGGAACCATCCCTGCCACAGGTATGCTTGGTGGCCCTGTTTATGGCCTTGGCGGCGGCTTTTACTTCGACCCGTACAGCTTTGCGATTGCTGTCGCAATTCAAGTAGTAATGGAGCTCAAGTCCTGCGAGCCAGAGGAGCAGCAACTTGGGATGCATCGTGGCGCAAACCTGTGTCACCTGGTCGGTAGCTACTGCTCTAAAAAAGTCTTTGGTGCATGCCTCGAAACCACTGAGGCGTACTGCTGCTACAACTCTGTGCTTGCAAAAATCATCAACGAACAGGGCAAGCCACAGATAGGGAAGGGCTGGGGAACACCCGAAAGCCCTAGTTGTGGCGGATTTACAGTGGAGGAGTTCCAGCAAATTGACTTCTCAGCACTCGACCTCTCCGAGTTCGTAGATGATGTCATGAATGCAACCGTTCTTCCTGAGGTCAAAAACATTCAGGATGACATCTCACAAAAAGCCAGCGACAACACATACAACTAAAACGGAAACCCTCTAGAGCCCCGCAAATTAGCGGGGCTTTTTTTTGGCTGGGTGTGTCCGGGCAACCGATTAATACACGGCCTTGTGAAGGAAAAGAGAATGGGGCTTAAGAGATGATTTACACGGACCTATAACTGCCAATCAGTTTTTTTCGCCGCCGTTTACAAACCCGTGTGGCACATCCCGTGAGTGTAAAGCTAACCCAAGACCCATTCAGGATTGGATCACACCGTCTCGGCCGTCGCCGTCCTGTGCTCTTTCTAATTCGCACTATTAAAGCGAACAACTGACTTAAGGATAAAAATTATGAATAAAATTATCGCATCTCTGCTGATCGTCACTACTGCTGCAATGTCTGGTTGCGCCTCGAACATGACGAACCGGGATTACTCCCAAGCAACTGCCATGCAGAAGATGAAGGTTGAACTCGGTGTCGTCGACTCTGTTCGTGATGTCAAAATCAATGGGAAGCCCTCGCCAATCGGCGGCATGGCTGGTGGTGCCTTGGGCGCTATCGCCGGCAGCAATGGCGGTGGTGGTCTGGGACAACTGGCCGTGATGGTCGTCGCAGGTGCAGTTGGCGCCGCCATTGGTGCTGCGGTCGACAAAAAAGCCCACGATGCTGATGGGGTCGAGATCACCGTTAAAATGACCAGTGACGGTAGCTTGCAGGCGGTCACCCAGGCAAAAGATCCAGCTGAAACCTTCGCCCCTGGTGATTCGGTTCGCTTGATCACAGGCCAAACCGGCGACTCTCGGGTCAGCCACTAATGTTCCACCCAGCCCTAGACGACATCATTCGTCTAGGGCTTTTTTGTGCCGGCACCGGAACCAAGCGAGTGCTATTTGATTCTCTTGAGTTATAGTTACGCGTGACTATTCATATTCGATCATCAACCGCGAAATCAGATTATGCATGACATAGGCCGCCTCACACGCCTGGGGTTCACATCGCTGCCCGAGTGCCTTCTGACGGTACCGAAGGAATACAGGGATTTTCACGACCCCATTGTGGTGCTTCCCTTGCCTGACACTGGCGAAGCCTCGTACATGGCGCTCACCCTAATCGAGCGATCGATCTACGATCGCACCGGTGCGCCCTTGCAAGAGGCCAAAGGGGCGTTCCGCGGATTCGTCAAAGTGGTCGACGGGCGAGGTCAGCGTCTGCACATCAGCTTGATTGGTAAGCCTTCGATCGAACCCTGGATGGCGTACGACTTTGGCGCGACGGTGCACACCTACGGCGAGGTGGTCACCTATGAGGGCCGTCCCTCCATGTCCAACCCAATGGTCATACCCCCTGCGATGATTGGACGGGTGATGCCCGTCTATCAGGGAAAGCAGAATCAGGTGAGTGCTGAAGTTCTTGGTGAGGCCATCACCGCAGCGATGGCACACATCAACGAGGCAGCCTGCCTGCTCCTAGAACAGGCCCTGATGCACGAAGATGACTTCCGGAAGCTGACAGGCCTTGTCGACCCTGCTGACTTGCTGCGTAACCTGCACACGCCTTTGTCAGTGCGTGAGGGAGACGAGGCGGTGAGGATTGCCAAGGCCGTATGCATACAGGCGCTTGTTAATCGCGTTGAGGCTCATCGCAACCGACCAGCAGTGAAAGGAGCCCTCCTCCGAATCGACCGAGTCCAGGTTGCTGATTTAATCAGGCGTGCTCCTTTCTCGCCGTCTGCCGACCAGCTTCAAGCCATCGACGAGATCGTGTCAGACCTCAGGTCGCCCTATCCGATGCAGCGTGTCCTGTCGGGTGATGTCAGTACGGGCAAGTCATTCACGTTCATGGTTCCAGCTGCGGCAAGCTACCTCGCGGGGGCAAAGGTTGCCATCATCGCGCCCGGGCAAATCTTGGCGCAGCAACTGGCGGCCGAGTTGAGCAGCCTCTTCTACGAAATCCCCGTTGTCACTGTTGTCGGTCCGGTGGGCAAGACCAATATTGACCTGTCTGCGGGAATCGTTGTCGGCACCACTGCTGTGCTTTCTGCCGCCAAAAAAGCGGGGATAGTCTTCGACCTGGTCATCGCTGACGAGCAGCAACGATTCTCTGTGGCGCAACGGCAGAAGCTCATCGCGCCCCATACCAACTTCCTTGAATCAACGGCAACCGCGATTCCCAGAACGGTTGCACTGGTCAAGCTCGGAGGCCTGCCAATCTCAATTCTGAGGACCACGCCGGTACCGCGGGAGATCGTAACAAGGATCATCACGCACAACGCTAGGCAGAAGTTGCATGATCTCGTTATGCAGATCATCAAGCAGGGCGGACAAGCAGCGTTCGTCTATCCCGTCGTCAATGGTGAGGCTGAAACTCGCAATGCCGTGGAAGCCGCCTACGAGCGATTCAGGAGGAGCTTGGGAGACGACGTAGGCCGGGTCCATGGGGGAATGACGGATGACGAAAAGACTGACGTCATAAACAAGATGAAGGCCGGGCAACTGAAACTTTTGGTCGCCTCCACTGTGATCGAGGTAGGCGTTACCTTCCCCGGTCTGACTTTGCTAGTTGCAGTGAGCCCCGAGCACTTTGGTGTGGCTCAGTTGCACCAGCTCCGTGGTCGGGTAGCTCGTAAGGGGGGGCGTGGGTTTTTCATCATGTATCTGCCGAGCCCCATCAAACAGTCAGCGTCATCGCGCTTGCGACTTTTGACAGCCTGCAATGATGGGTTCGTGCTCGCCGAGAAAGATGCGGAGAGTCGCGGCTATGGTGATCTGAGCCTAGAGGGTGAAAAGCAATCTGGTGCCAATCGACCGTTGTTCTTCGGTTTACGGCTAAGTCATGGTGAAATCATGGCTGGCGCAGTCAAAGCGGGCCTCATACCGGCTCAGGAATAGGACAGGGGGACAAATTGGCCGCGAAATCAACACCGCTCGCTGTCAAGGTAGCGATTTACCAGCGACTACTCTCCGGGGACATAGCCCGCGACGTCGGCCGCATGTATGTCATCAGTATGCCAACCGTTTTGAAGTACGCTAATGATGCGGTTGCGGAGCTGCGCCTGCTTGAAGCGGTCGAGAGCTCTCCCATCCTGGTGGGCTTCTTAAGCCGCACCGTTAAAATCCAGTGCTACCAGTATGTGGATGACGAGGTAGTACGAGACCTGATGGCCCCGATCCTGGAGCCCTACCTGGGCCAGGCTGAGAAAATCAACTTCGCAAGCCGGGAGAGCGCTGATCAGCCATTGTCGACCCGCGTAAGCCGTACAACTGAAGAAGATTTTCAAGCGATCGTAGCTGAGATGTCGCAGTCATCCCACCCAGGCCTTACATCGTCGGCACTCCTACGTGACATTGTTGAGGACTACATTGCCCGGTACAAAGCCAACGGCCGGCCCCTACCACCCACCTTGGTCCACCAATCACAGACGCCGGCGCCAGTTGAGCCTGCAGCCCCAGCCCTCGATGGCAAAGCTCTCATGAAGGACCTGCAGGGCGCTCTTCGTGACCAATTGCAGAAGCATGGTATCGAGCTGCCACAGGGTGACGATTGATTTTCTAGTCACGTGTCAAGCATTCCCCTTCGTAAGGCAAAAGCATCGCCGATGCCGTCATTCAATAGAAGGGGATATCCATGGGTCTCGCTCAAGCGCAACTTCCTGCAACGTCCAAAGTCTCGATGCGTCACATTTACCTCTATACCCATCTGCTGATCGCGGAAGCGAACAAGCTGGGGCGACGGGTGCGTGTCATCTGGGCCAACATTAAAACTGCTTCGATTGGCCCGGATCAAAAGGCTGCTGGTGGGTTACTCCTGACCTTGCCTCTGACCGCTGCCATGGGTACTGATGAAGATCTCGAACTGATCCAAGGTCTACTCGACCATGAAATTCTCTGTCACGGCCTGCACACGGACTTTTCTGTTGTGATGAAGCCAGATATCTCCGGAACATTGCTGAACGTTCTAGAGGATCCCCGCGGCGAGCTATTGGCAAAGCCCCGCTTTCGTGGTGCCAACGCCAACATTCACAACACCTTAAAGATCCTGGTGAAAAGAGGAGTTTTTCACGGTCCAGTCGCTGGCCAAGAAACACCTCAGTCAATTCTCGTTGCCTGGTTGGTCACTGAGCTTCGTAGTGAGCTCCTTGAACAAACCTGCCTGAAGGACTTCGCTATCGCGTATCGCGCACTGGCTATTGCAACGTTCGGTGCACCTTTGGTTGAGCAAGTGAAGGCGATTGCTGTAAAGGGCTGCAATGCATCAGACACTCAGGGTGCGAACCTTGCCGCGAATGAGATTGTGGATCTACTCCAACTGACTAAGGACCAACAGAAAAGCCCCCCGCAACAAGGATCTGGTAGCCACAACCCGCAAGGTGAACCTGGTTCTCCGGGGCAACCAGGTAGTAATGGCCAACCCAGTACTCCCGGTAACATCTCCGACGCCATAAACCAAGTGCTGAACGCGAGCCAGATTGATTGTGGAAGCTATGCAAAAGGGTTAGAAGATGTCATCTGTTCCAGCCTGCCTGGCGTGAGTCAGAATCGGTTGGGAGGCTATCAGCCAGACGCCTCAAACGAGATGAAGGAATTGAGTCTTTCAAAGTCTGGTGGCTCATTTGAAAATCGTAGCCTTCTTCGGGCTGGCGCTCAGAAGACAGCTGCAATACTCTCAGCGACTTTCGAGGAACTCATAGAAACAATCACCCAAAATGAAGTATGGGCTGCAAGTGAAGGAAGGCTCAACACTCGAAAACTTTGGCGATACGCAGTGGGAGACGACCTAATCTGCACCAGAAGAAAGCAAGCGGAGGAGATTGACACCTGTTTCTACCTTTTGGGTGACGAAAGCTCTTCCATGGACAATAAATTTGGACCAATTCCAAAGAAGGATGAGAGTGACGATCGGATCTCAGCACAGGAAGCTTGCAACCGGGTTTCGGTGGCAGTAGGTGAAGTTTTGAATAACTCGGCCATTCCATTTGGAATTGCTACCTACAACACAGTAGTTCGTGAATGGCATGGGTTTGAAGAGAGCTGGGCCGGTACATTGCAACGGTACAGCCCTGAGCCCAAAAATGGTACGAAAACTCACCTTGCTGTGGTCTGGGCGCTCAAGAAACTCATCGATCGACCGGAGGCCCGCAGAATTCTGATTGTGGTTACTGACGGGGATCCTGGGAATAGCGATGTGCTGCGTTCAGCCGTTGATGAAGCAATGCTGATGGGCATCGAAGTACGCTTCGTCCTGATCGGTGATGGGTACCATAAACGCTACGCTGACCTGGGTTTGGCCTGTGGAGTGGCACAATCCGACAAAGACCTCGCGACAGCCGTTTTTGCAGCGTTGAAGCAGGGTATCGTATAGAGCCAAAACGAAAGACCAGCCGGACTCCTTGGAGTCCGGTTTTTTATGTTTCTACTCGCGTGTTAGGCATCCCCTTGTACCAGGCCTTCGCAAGAGGCCATCCATTGCCTACTGGGGATTTGACCATGACTGCTTTCCAACACATCAACGACCCGCAACTCGACGCTGGAATCGACACCCTCAATCCAATTGAAGTCCGTTTAGCACCAGAGGTTTTCGGTACAACAGCACCATTTTTCAATGGAATGCAGACCAAGATCTTTGCTGAAACACGCTTCACACCAAAAATCGTACCTTACAGCTTCGACGATGAATTGCTTACGCGCCTGATCCTTTGGGCAGCTTCAGCAGGACTTCCACAGGACTTTTTCAAGGCATCCATCAAGAAAGCGACCTACATCTACGGGCCAACCGGCGCCGGCAAAACCACGTTAGTCGAGGCCTTTGCGTCCCGTACGGGCAGGTCGGTTTTCACCGTTCAATGTTCCGAGGAAACCACTCTTTCTGACCTCTTCGGCAGTTGGAAATTGTGCGGCCCCGAAGGCATGAAGTGGATCTATGGGAAGGTGTGCCAATGGGCTAAAACCCCCAACTCCATCCTGCTCTTGGATGAGTTCGATCAGTTACCACCACAGATCCAGATGGGTCTCAACGGTATTCTGGATGGCAAGCCGATCTTTCTTGATCAGACCAACGAAGTGATCCCGATTGCTCCTGGATGCTTGATCGCTGCTACTGGCAACACAAACGGCCAAGGGTCTGCTGGCGGCAAAGGCGGTAGCGCTACTGGCTACAGGGGTACCAAGAAAATGAACATCGCGACGATGGACCGCTTCAATTCGATGTTCTGCACCTACATGGAGGAGGGTCGTGAAGCCAACCTCATTGTAGACCAGACGAATACTGATCCACTGGTTGCAAAATCCATGGCAACCCTGGCAGCCAAAGTTCGGGCGAACTTCATCGCTCTCAACGAGGATGCTGGGGCAGGGGGGATGGCCTTCAACTTCACCATTACAACCCGTAATGTGCTGAACTGGGCGATGAACTACAAGCTCCTCATGCAGATGGGCAAAACGACTGAAGAAAGCCAGAAGCTTGCTCTGCAAGTGACAGTTCTGGACTTCGCACCGCACGATGAGGCTGCTGCGATCCTGAGCACCTGGTCGACGATCGTCGGAAAAGTCTAACGCTTCACCATACCCCGGCTCGCCGGGGTTTTTTCGTTTATGGGTGCCTGTGAGGCATCTCCTGTCACTGGGTCTTTCGCAAGGGACCCGCTCTTTCAATTTCAGGAGAACCACCATGAGCACTACCAAGCAAACCGATGAATTGGGCATCAGCATCCTTCAGGATGTAGTGCTTTTTGACGTCATCATTGGTGGAAGCACCGGTGAGAAAACTGTAGATGGGGATGACTTCATCCGCGAGGTCGGGCGCATGCTGCCGTCGGGCGCATTCGCTTGGGTTAACAAATACCGATCGGAAGCCAAGCGAGAAATCCTTAAAGTAGGGGTTTCTCGAAAGGTAAACAATCGTATCCGCGGATACTTTGTACCCAACCAACACGCAGACGAGCTTGCAAAAGTGCTGCATGCGATCAAAGGAAAATATCTGGTTGAAAAGGCTTCCTTCCTAAACACTTTACCGGACCTGGTGGAGAAGTGGGCTAGCTCTCCTGCAAACGCGGTTACAACACCAGGTGGTAAATCCCGTGCAGATTTGATCCGCCAGCATGCTCCACAGGCACAAGTGCTCGAAAGACTGTTGACCTTTGACACTTCGGCGATTCGTATCAGCAACACCAGCTACTTTGGCGAAGAAGATGCACTTCAAACGGAAGTTAAAGGCTTAGTCGGCCAGGCCGCTTTGGAGATCGCGGAAGATGTAAATCGCTCCTGGACTCGCAAGGGCAACGGCAAAACGACGTCGAGAATCCTGGGTTTGATCCGTCGGGTTCAGGACAAAGCTGAAGCTATGAGCGTTCTTTCAAGCAAATTCTCTAACTTGGAGAAAATGTGTGCATCGGTGTTGGCTGCTGTTCCGAGCGGACCGAGCATTGAAGGGGTTGCTTACATCCAAGTATCTGGCTTGTTGTCCTTCTGCATGGATCCTGAAAAAATCCTTGGAGAACATGCCACCGAGTTTGATCCTTTGAATGTATCGGCTTCTGATTCAGCGCCGGCTGTTGCTGACGATAACGTCTTCTTCAGTAGCTCAGCATCTGCAACTATTCATCCTCAAGCAGAACAAAATGAAGTTACCATCGTTCCTGAGGTCTCTGTGATTCCGCCACTTCCAACTGGTCGCAAGACAGAGGAGAACCTCTTCTTTGCGGCTGAACCTGAAAAAACCCTGGTAGAGCCTGAAAAGGTTGTGCCATCGGACACCACCTCGCAGCCACCATCGGCTCCGTTCATCTTCTAACCCAAAAAAAACCCCGGTCAATGACCGGGGTTTCTTTATTCCCGCAAATTAAGCCACCGGCGGCGGTTGCACACCAGGCAGCTCGATTTCGGCCTTAGCCAACAGCTGGCGCCCAGAGAGCTGCTCATACAGCAACACCATGGTCATGCGAACGGAGAGAGGCGTTTGCGCCCATTCATCCGGCTTCGGGATATAGCCCGCCCAGGTAGGATCACTACCCATCTTCTCGATCGACAGCCAGAGCTGCTCATCAAGATCTTTCTTGTACACAAAATCTTCTGGCGTGAAGAAATCAGCCAGGTTGTAAACCTGGATGAGGGGGAGGCCAAGGAATTCAGCCACCATTTGCAGCTTTTCCTTACCCAGCGATCGTATCTGGCGGTTCCCGTTAGCCAGGGAGTTCCAGTAGATGACCGTGATACCCATGACATCGGCAATTGCACGATCAGGTAGTCCACGATCGATGATCACCTTTTTGATCATCTTGACGAGGCGAGAGCCCGGCATAGTGTTCCGAGTTTCGACTGCTGCATGTCCCTTATCTTCTGGTACTGCTGTTTTGGCCTTGGCAGAAGCACGAGGCCTCTTAGGCGTAGCAGCCTGAGGGGCTTGCGTTTTTGCAGTAGGCTTTTTAGCTACCGGCTTCGCCGCAGCTTTTGCAGCTGGTTTTGCTGGTGCTTTGGCGGGCGCTTGAGACCGCCGTCCTGTCGATTCACTTGCGGTCTTGTCGCTAGCTTTGGGCATTGTGCGGCTCCAGGTTGGTCGCGGCGTCTAACACGATTCAGGACGCTCCCTAAACAAATAAAGCAGAGAAATCCAGTATAAATTTAAAAAAGATTCTACACAGTTAACAACAAGATTCAAATCTCTTGTTCCGGTGGAAAAAGAGACTTTTGGGCTGGATGTGCCCCCTTGCAGGTAGCTCTGTGACCGCCAAGCACGCGACAAGTGCATTTTGATTCGCCTTGTATTATTGGTACGTGTTGCGTATTCTTGAGAAAACCAAGCCATTCACGTATCGAGGTACTCA
>CP047154.1 GCA_041879295.1 Pseudomonas putida
ATGGCTACTCAAGCCCTTCCCTCGTTCCGTGTCTTCCTGGCCCGCCTGGCCGCTTCTGCGCGCCGCGCAGCGGCCCCAGCTCGCCCGGTGCCGTCCATGCAGCAACTGGCCGAGCGCGACCAGTTAATGGAGTCCGCCGACCTTCTGACCCTCGCACGGGCTGTTAAACGGGCCTAACCCCACTACCCAACCGAGCGCCGCGGCTTCGCCCCGGCGCTCCCCGCTGGAGAACAGGATATGTACGGACACCAGACCACGCCGACCAAGGCCGCCAGGACATGCCAGGCGCTTGCCGCCGCTGCGCGCAAGGCCGAGCTGCAACACGATTGGGAAGTGGCCGCAGAGTTCTACGAGGCCGCCGCGACGTTCATCACCAAACCGGGCGAACTGGCGCACCGCGATAGCGCCGGCTTGCTGCGCAAGGCCGCCGCATGCTGGGAAGCCGGAGATCGAGGCCAGGGCGCAGGACCTGGCCACCGTTGAGGATGTGGATTGCGCAATCCAAAAGGCCCGCTTTCGCGGGCCTTTGTCATCGTGCGACCGGCTGGAATGGCGACCCGGCGCAGTGTTCGCCGCCGCAAAGAATCGCCAGTTCAGGCTTGCCCCACACCTGCGTTGCGCACTTCGGGCACCGGTACTTGACCCGGTTTGACCGGTTCGGCGGCACCTCGGGCGGCAGCTCGACCAGCTCACCGAGCGGCCCCAGTTCATCGCCGCCCTGATCCAGAGCTTGCCCCTGGCCTTCGTCCTCACCGTCTACGTCATCGACAAACCCGCGACCGTTCGAGCCGGTCGGCGGGTCAATTTGCGGTCGTTCCGGGGGGAAACGGTCGTACCACGACAGCGAGAAGTCCCGCGTCAGCAGCTCCGCGCAGCTCACGTCAAAGCGCCCGCCTGGGATGATGTAGTGATCCATTTGTTCGCCCAGGCGCTTGCCACCAGGTGCGCCGGTATTGCTGGGCATCAGGCCCAGGGCTTCCATGCGGGCGGCCCATTCCTTGTTGTGGTAGCCACGCCGGCCAGGCGCGCCAAAGTGGAACTGCCACAGGTGCACCATTTCATGGGCCAGCACCGACAGCGTTTTGCGCAATGAGCGAATCGCGAAGTAGCCGGGGTTCATGGCGATTTCATCGGTCATTTCACCGCTACGACGGGCGAAGCGCTTGCGCGAGAAGTAGCCGTAGGTTCGGCGTTCACGCTGGAGGGTGATAAGGCAGTCCGGTAGCTGGCCGTCGAACAGCTGGACGTTGAAGTGTTCATACGCCAGTTGCAGCTCGGCATAGACCTCATGAGTCGGCAGTAGCGACATGGTGACGATCCTGTCTTGTGGATTGTGCAATCCAGTTTAATAGAAGTGGATTGCGCAATCCAGGGCGAGGCCTTCGGCGCGGGCTGTCGTGCTGCGCATCGAGCCACGGCTACGCCGCGTCTCGCCCCTTCGGGCTTCCATCCCTCTCGCCTCCGCGCCCGGTTCCCAGGCGCTGCGCGCTCCGCTTGCCGCACGGGAGCGCCTGCGGCGACTCCCACAAACGGCGAGGCCGCCTTGCGGCGGCCTCAGCGTGTGTCACAACCCGGCGCTAGCCGGCAACCAAGCGGTAGAAGAGCAGGGCACCGCCCAGGCCTCCGGCCAGGCCGGCAATGCCGGCGCAGATCGCCGCCACCCATACCGTCCGCCGCTGGGTCGCGGCCAACAGGCTCTTGGCCTGGCGGTCCAGCTTCTCCAGGGCCTTGTCATGCCGTGCCTCGGTTTCCCGAATCGCGGCGGTCAGCTCCCGATTGGCCGTCACCAGCTCGGCGCGTGCGTCTTCGACCGTGGAGGCCAGGCTTGCGCCGGCCTCCTGCATCGACTGGTGGACCTCACGGGCCGCCGCGACCGCGCCCTGGAGATCGGCCAGGATCTCTTTCGAGTCGCCCAGGAACCACTCAATTAATACTTCTTCTCTCGGTTTCCTAGAATCCATCACTGGCACTCCGGTGCACTTAGGCCGTCAAAGCGGCGAAGCATTCGTCCAAGTTAGCGCGAACGGGCTTCGCGTAACTTGTCCAACGGTGAAGGCGTGCATATTCCTTGGCCTTCTCAACATCAGTTTCGGCCTTGGCCATTGCCTTGTAGTCGGTATCTTCGCCAATCAGTTGATCGAACGACATTTTGTTGGCCGCGAGATAACCATAAACGTCGCTGTCAAACAGGAACGCGCCCGGTTTGATGGTCGCCTTCTTGGTTTTCTTTACATAGTTGTAGATCGACGGAATTTCAGCTTCGGGATTATCACGGATTCGGTTCGGCAGCAGAATGATGCGATCAGGAGAAACGCCGATGGTCGCCAGCGCCTCAACAGTTTTCAAGCTTTCCTGCCAGGCCTTTTGCTCGGGAGTTACCGGAATGATGAACTGTTCAATTTCGTCAATGAAACCGTGATAGCGCGATCCAGCCTCAAAGAACGATTCGATGTTAGAAGCGCCAATGTCAATAATGGCGATATCTTCAAGTACCAAATCCTCAATCAGCTCGCCCGCTTCGCGGCCTCGCATCGTAACCACTTCGGCAATACCCAAGTCCAGGGCCGACTGGTTAATCGACTCGATGGCAAAGAATGCCGCGCCTGGCATCCGAGGGTAGAGCAGGTGCGCTGCAATAGTGGTTTTGCCGATGCTGCCGCTGTAGTTCAAGATCGCTCGTTTCATACGCTATTTCCTTTTGCCCGTATATTTATCATCAAGATCAGAGAAATCCATGGAGTGGACTTTCTCGAAATCGCTACTGGTGACGATGCGACCCTTTACGGGTGCGCCCGCCTCGGGTGGCGTTGGTTCGTCTTTCTGGATTGCGCAATCCACATCCTTTCCCTGGCCATCACTTTCCGGTCGGGGTGGCGGTGGGGTGGTCGTCGCTGGTGTTCCAGCTCGCTCCTGCCTTGCGGCCCTCGCTCGCATCAGCGCCTTGCAAAACCCGTTAAAGCCAATCCCCATCCCGTGCTCTTCTTTGAGCGTTTTCCAAACATCCTCCCGTGAGGCTCCGGCTGTCAGTGCGGCCTCGATCTCGCCGAGCATGTTCCGCACCAGGGCCGAATCGCTCCGTGGTTTTAGTCGCGATAGTGGCATCGCTTACCCCTCGTTATCGACCTCGGGCACTTTTGTCCCCTCTTTGTCTCTGATCCGTACTCTAGCCGTCCCTTTTGACTCTGGCAAGTCCCTTTTTTGTCTCTCCGGTGTCTTCACATCGTCTCTCGGTTGTCTTCAATGCGTACTCAGTGGCACCCCTGGGCGGCGAAAAGCCCCTCACGCTGCGCGTGAGGGATCAGGAGGACGCTTTTTTGCGGCCTCCGAGGGGTGCAGACGGCTATTTTCTCCCTTAAAAGCAGAGCGGTATTTTCCCTTAACGAGCTATACACCATACGCAATGCTTCGCATCGCTAAGTCGTTGAAAAATAAAGCATTTTCAACGACTCGCGAAAAAGCGTAATACCTGCGTAAGACAAAAGTGAGTGCAAGCCCTGATTTTGCTGTATTTTGTGTCTGACACACGTCAGACAAGGAGGCCATCCGTGCCCACAGTGAGCTTTCGATGCACCGAAACACAGAAAATCGAGCTGGAAGAGCGGTCCCAGGGCGACATTTCGGAGTATGTACGCCGGCAGCTTTTCCGGCAGATGGAGCAGGAGGACACGCTAGAAATGATCCTCCAGCGCCTCGATCAACGGCCTGGCGGTGACGGCCAGCCGACCGCTGGAATCGACCGCCAGTCGATGGCCATCTTGATCGAGCTGCTATTGCTTCTGCGCACCGCGTCCAAACCGGATGCTAAGAGGGAAGCCCAGGCCGAGGTCGAGCGCCTGGGCTTCGACGTATGGGATTCATCAAAGAGGGATAGCTGATGAACGAGCGCCAACGATCTCAAATCTGCCTCGCCGTCATGGTGCTGGTGCCACTGTTCGCGTGGTTCTTTACCGCCAAGCTGATGTATGGAATTGAAAAGCAAGGCGCCCGAGACAGGGTGTTCTACCTGGCGAAAAACACGTTCACCTTGTGGCCGCTTGCGGTTGCTTTAGTTGGTGGGCTGATACTCGCGATTGCGTTGTGCGTGCTTATCGTGAAGTTGAGCAAGACCACTTTTGCCGGCGCTCACTTTGATAAGTATTTCCGTGGTAGCCAACTTGTCTCCCAGCGTGAGCTTAAACGACTGACAAAGGAGAAAGAGGAACAAATAACTATTGCCGGGGTGCCTGTTCCTATTGCTGCCGAGGCGACACACTTCTCAGTTGGCGGGGCCACGGGTACGGGTAAGAGTACGATTTTCCGCGAAATGATGTATGGCTGCATGCAGCGGAAAGATCGCATGGTAATCCTTGATCCCGATGGAGAGTTCCTATCTACCTTCTACCGCAAGGGCGATAAAATCCTGAATCCATATGATGCCAGGACGGAAGGTTGGAACTTCTATAACGAAATCCGTAGTCACTACGATTTCGAGCGCTACGCAAAATCCATTATTCAAGTTTCAGACAGTAACGACTCGGAAGAATGGAACCAGTATGGCCGTCTGCTGTTCGCAGAGGTGGCCAAGAAGCTGTATAACACCACGCGCAACCCTGGCATGCGGGAAGTATTCCGATGGACTAACGAGTGCGACTCGGAAACTCTCCAGGCTTTTGTAAAAGGCACAAGAGCCGTATCTTTGTTTACTGAAAACGAGCGCGCTACAGGCAGCGTCCGGTTTGTCCTCAGTAATAAACTACCTGCGCATTTTGATATGCCACCAGGCAATTTTTCGCTGCGCCAGTGGTGCGAAGATCCTAACGGCGGCAACTTGTTTATCACTTGGGACGAGAACATGCGCGAAGCGCTGCGCCCATTGATTAGTTGCTGGGTGGATACCATTTTCACCAGCATTCTTGGGATGAAGTCCAATCCCAAGCGCCGGATCTGGACCTTCCTTGACGAGCTGGAATCGCTGCAACGACTGCCCACCCTGGGCGACATGTTGACTCGGGGCCGGAAGAAGGGCGGTTGCGTGGTATCTGGCTACCAGTCCTACACCCAGCTCGAATCCGTGTATGGCGAGAAACTGGCTGAAACGATGCTGGCCAACCACCGGACAATGGTTGCCCTGGCCGTTGGCCGCATGGGTACGGCAACCGCCGAACGCATGTCCAAAGCCTTGAGCGAGCATGAAGTACTGCGCACCAAGGAAGGCCGCAGCTCGCGCTGGGGTGACTGGGGCACTCGCAGCGAGAACGAGGATGTGAAACCCGAGCGCATCGTTATGTCGTCGGAGATCATGGCTTTGAACAACCTCGAAGGCTTCCTGTCGTTCCCCGGAAGCATCCCGATTGCGCGTGTGACCATCGACCCGATCAACTTCACCCGCACGAACCCGGTACCGGGCATCGTCCCAAACCTTGAGATCATCTAAATGCTCGATATCACGACCATTTCTCGGCAATCACTGGGCAAAGTCGTGTCGTACTACGCGGATGGTGCGGATGACTACTACGCAAAAGACGGCGGCGCCATGCAATGGCAAGGTGCCGGCGCCGAGGCATTGGGCCTGTCCGGGGAAGTAGAGCAGGCCCGATTCCGCGAGCTATTGGATGGCCGAATTAGCGACAGCACGAAGCTCATGCGCACTGTCAAAGAGGCTGATGGCAAAGTGGTCAGCAAGGAAAGGCTTGGGTATGACCTCACCTTTTCAGCGCCCAAAGGTGTGTCGCTCCAGGCCTTGGTCCACGGTGACGCCAGCATTATCGAAGCCCACGATAAGGCGGTGGCAGCAGCCATTCGCGAGGCTGAACGGTTGTCCCAGGCCCGAATAACGGTCAACAAGAAGACCGGTACCGAGAACACCAACAACTTGGTGGTGGCCAAGTTCCGACACGAAACCTCACGCGCCCTGGACCCCGACCTGCATACCCATGCGTTCGTGCTGAACATGACCCAGCGTAGCGACGGCGAATGGCGGGCACTGAAAAATGACGGTGTGTTCAATTCGTCCATGTTCCTGGGCAACGTCTACAAGGCGGAACTGGCCCGCGAGCTGGAAAAGGCCGGCTTCCAGTTGCGCTATGAGCGCAACGGTACATTCGACCTGGCGCATTTCTCCGACGAGCAGATCCGCGAATTCAGTTCGCGCAGCCAGCAGATCGAGGCAGCGCTAGCGGCGAAAGGCCTGGACCGCAGCACAGCGTCGTATGCTGAAAAGAACCAGGCCGCGCTGGCCACCCGCGACAAAAAGCAGGGTGGAATCGACCGCGAAGAATTGCGCCAGGTTTGGCTTGAACGGTCGAGGGCTTTGGGTATCGACTACCACAGCCGCGAGTGGGCCGGCGTCGGCGCCGATGCGCAGGGCGGCAGGGAGCGAAACAGCGCCGCCACTCCGCAGATCGAGAAGCCCCTGGAGTACCGTGCCGACCAGGTGATCGAATTCGCGATCAAGAGTCTGACCGAGCGCCAGGCGGTTATCGGTCAGAAGGAGCTGATGGATACCGCGCTGCGCCACGGGTACGGCGCCCTCACCATCGACGACGTGCGCGCCGGCATCGAGCGGCGTGCCGCATCTGGCCACCTGATCCGCGAGGAACCGCTTTACTCTTCACAAAACCCTGCCGATGGAAAGAAGGGGAAGGCCGCCGAGAAGGCCCGCGAAGAGGCGCCACAGCTCAGCCGCAAGGAATGGGTGGCAACCCTTGTCCGCGCCGGCAAATCGCGCTCAGAGGCCGCCAGGCTCGTTGATGAGGGCATCCGCACCGGACGGCTGCGCCAGGGTGAAAACCGTTTTACCACGCACATCGCGCAGAAGCGCGAACGCGAGGTGCTGCAAATCGAGCGAATGGGGCGCGGTACGGTTGAGCCACGGATCTCTAAAGAAGCCGCCGAAGCCTTCCTTGCCGATCGGGGCTTGAAGGCGGAACAGCAGGCCTCGGTGATGCGGATCGCCCGCACACAAAACCAGTTCATCGGCGTCCAGGGCTTTGCCGGCGTCGGCAAAAGCTACATGACTGTAGCGGCCAAGGATCTGCTGGAGGCGAACGGATACCGTGTCACCAGCCTGGCGCCCTATGGTAGCCAGGTGAAGGCGCTCCAGGCCGAGGGTCTGGAGGCTCGTACTCTGCAATCGTTCCTCAAGGCCCGCGATAAGAAGATCGACAGCAACACCGTCGTGTTCATCGACGAGGCCGGCGTAATACCTGCGCGGCAGATGCACGAAGCCATGAAAACCATCGAGGCTGCCGGCGCCCGCGTGGTCTTCCTGGGCGACGTAGCACAAACCAAAGCCATCGAGGCCGGCAAACCCTTCGAGCAGCTGATGAAAGCCGGCATGGAAACGTCCCGGCTGACCGACATTCAGCGGCAGAAGGACCCGCAATTGCTGGAGGCGGTGAAGCTGGCCGCCGAGGGTAAAGCCAAGCAATCGCTGCCACTGGTGAACGAGATACGCGAGATCAAGGAAGACGGGGCACGCTACCAGGCGATTGTCGACGCCTACGCCAAAATGACGAAGGCCGAGCGTGACCAGGCTCTAATTATCACCGGTACCAACGCCAGTCGGATCCAAATCAACGAAGGCGTGCGGGAGGCGCTGGGACTGAAAGGGCAGGGCGCGGAGTATCCATTGCTCAACCGTCTGGATACGACCCAAGCCGAGCGCCGGCACAGTAAATACTACGGCAAGGGCAGCATTGTCGTCCCCGAGGTGGACTATAAGAACGGGCTGCAACGTGGCGTACAGTACGTGGTACTCGACACCGGCCCCGGCAACAAACTCACCGTGCGCGGGCCAGAAGGCGAGACGCTGCAATTCACTCCAGCCCGTTGTACAAAGCTTTCGGTCTACAGCGTCGAGAGAACAGAGCTTGCCGCTGGGGATCAGGTGAAAATCACCCGAAACGACGCTGAAAAGGACTTGGCCAACGGCGACCGATTTGTGGTGAAGGAGATCCACAGCGACCGCGTGGTGCTCGAAGGAGACAAAGGCCGCCAGGTCGAGCTGGACACAGCATCGGCTATGTTCGTCGGCCTGGCCTATGCTTCGACCGTTCACAGCGCCCAGGGTCTCACCTGCGACAAGGTGCTCATCAACCTTGAAACCCAATCGCGCACCACCGCCAAGGACGTGTACTACGTGGCTATCAGCCGCGCCCGTCATGCAGCGGAAATCTTCACCGATAACCGGCAGAAGCTGGGGGATGCGATCAGCCGCTTGAACGCCAAGGCCGGCGCCCTGGATATCAAGCAGCTCCAGCGGCATGCGCTCGAGCGCAAAGGGCACGACCAGGCTGGCAAACAGAAGGACGCCGTGCAGAAGCAACAGCAAGGCCAGCAATTGCCGGCCAAACAGCCCAAAGAAAAGGGCAGGGCATTCGGTCTGTAATCAGCAAAGGGGCTTCGGCCCCTTTTTGCTGCCCGCTAGACGCCTCTCGACCGGCGCATGTCTGCGATGCGCTCATGCGACACGCCTGCGAGTTTGGCCAGCACGTTATTCGGGACCAGGCCGAACAAGTGCGCGTACCGCTCCGCACGCGATACCCGGCGATAGGGAGCAATGCCCAGGTACTGCTGGCGAGCTTCCACAACCCCAATGGGTACGCCCACTTCGCGGCTGATCTTGGCGGCAGACATGGTGCCCAGGAGCGATTCGTAACCGAGTCCGGGGCCGTGGTAGTCCTCGACAGGCGCCGGCCTGGCCAGGTCAGGGGAGGGCGCCACAGCATCCAGGCCGAACGCCTCGCGCAGCGCCTGCACGACTTCTACAGCCACGCCCGAGGCCTGGGCAATGTCCTCATCGGGAACCAGGCCCAGCGCGCTCTTGTAGGGGCGAATAGAGAAAACGGAAATTTTCGTACGCTAAGCGCTCTGTCTGTCAGGTTGAGGTCGTAGAGGTGGACGCTGGAACGTCAGGAAATTCAGAAAGCCATCCTACTCTGACGCGGCCTGAATGGTCGGCCTTACGCCCGGTTGGGGTATACCTCAAATTGACACTGCGTATTCCAGAGAACGTGATGACGGAAGGTTGAACCTTCCGTCATAGCGCATCTGGTTTGGCCTCCCGTCAGCCAACCACGGGAAACACTGACTCGATCATTGGAGAATGGTCAGCTTGGCCTTGAGATCAATGGCTCTCGCGAAGTTGTGGTAATTCGGCGATGTTCGCTGCACCTGCGCGTGCAATGCTTTCAGCGCCGCCGAATCCGCCGACGACTCCATTTCGACCTCATACTCGACCTGGTCGTACCCTGGATTGATCCCAGGATCGATTCCAAGAAAACCTCTCAGATCGAGGCTTCCCTTCGTGCGGATAGTCAGCGATTGCAACTCGATGTTCATTGCCGCCGCATTTGCCGCGTAGGTTGCAGTCATGCATGCGTTCAACGCAGCCAGGATCAATTCTTGTGGATTAGCGGCCGTGTCGGTACCGAGCAATTCTGCCGGTTCGTCCGCGTCGATGACAAAGCCGCGCGCCAAGGCCGTGTCACCTAGTACGAGCGGCATGGTTCGCGCACGCGTCCGGGTGCCACCCTCCCAGGTTGTCACGACGCCGAACGTCGCGATGCCTGCGGCGGGCTTTGCTGCGACCTGATCTGCAAACTCACGCAATGCGCCGACGTTGATCCCGTTGCCGGGAGTTCCTTTAATGTTTGTGTTCATTTCTCGTTCCCCCATTATGTGTTACGCCCGGCCATCACGCCGCCGTCAACGTCCCAGATTGCGCCCGTCACCCATGCTGCCTTGTCCGACAACAGGAAGAGGATGACCTCGGCGACGTCTTGTGGCGTCCCAACCCTGCCGATTGGGTGGAAGCTGTTGAATCCCTGTAAGGCGCCATGAACCTCGGCCTTGGGTATGAATCCCTCGTAAATCGGCGTTTCGACAACCGCCGGAGAAACGGCATTGACCCTGATTTGTTTGGATGCCAGCTCCATCGCAAGGTGCTGGGTCAGCGAATGCAAACCTGCTTTTGCCATCGAATACGCGGACGACGGCGTAGCCGCAATCGCCTGCTTGCCCCACATCGAGCCGATGTTCACAATGGCGCCGGGACGCTCGCTGGCCACGAGATTGGCCACGACTTTTTGTGTGATGAAGAAGAACGCTTTATTCAACGTCAAATATTGTTCGTAATCACTTTCCGTGTGCTCAAGAAACGCCTTCGGGAAGAACACCCCAGCCGCGTTGACCAGAAGATTGATGTCCTTGTGGTGTTCATCGATGGTATGCAGGAGTCGCTTCACATCTTCGGCTCGCGAGAGATCGGCAGTCAGGGCGGTCACGGTGCCCAACGACGACAGCGCCTTGCGGGCCTCTTCGGCCTTGTCTTCACGGTGACCGACGATGACGACGCTTCCGCCTTGCTCAAGAACCATGCGGGCAGTTTGCAGTCCCATCCCGCTAGTGCCGCCGATGACCAACAACTTCTTGCCATTAAATTCAGTACTCATAATAATCTCCTTAACTACCAACTAAATGGTAGGGTTGTGTTGCAAAAAAAGTGCCGACCTCAGGTCAACACGGTGGAAAGAAAAGTGTTTCCAACTTCGGCCGGTCCGCGTGACGACCGCATGCCACGGCCCACCATCATCGAGCCTTCCAACGCGCACAAGAATGCCTCTGCGAGAGCCTCTGGGGTGGAATTCGAGGTGATCAGCGCGGCACGCTGACCATCGGCAACGACAAGAGTCAACCAGTCGAGATTGACTTTAAAGAATCGCTCGACCTCGCTCACAACGGCGTCCGGCAGCGAGTCCGACTCGGCACCCAACATGCCGCAGACACAAAGGCGCCGGTCCTTGGCGAAGGTGCGTTCGAAAAGTGCCGCATACGCAGTTAGCCTGTCAGGCGCTTTCGCATGCTGCCCTTCGATGCTCAGCAACTCCTCACGAAACCGGTGCGTGTAGCGCTGTGCGACCACGGCCACGAGTTCACCCTTCTTGGGAAAGTGGTGGTGGATACTTGGTTTTTTGATGCCTACCAACTGGGCCACGTCGTCGTATGAGAAGCCGTTGTAGCCGTGCTGCTGTACCAACCCTTCAGCGGCATCGACCACCCGCTCGGCGGTCGGCGAGATTTCGGAGAAATGCTTCATGCAAGCGCCTCATTTGATTCGGCGACTGGCAGGTGGCCTGTCTTGACCAGGATGGTGCAGCCTGTATTGCTGAAGGGACGGTGAGCACTCAAATGCGGACTGCGCATCCATGTGCCGGTAGGGTAGCTTCCGAACTCATCCTCAAAGACGCCTTCCAACACATAGATTTCTTCACCGCCGTAGTGACGATGCGAATTGAATCGTGTCCCCGGGGCCCAGCGCACCAAAGCCGTATGTTGTGTGTCGAACTCAGAAAGTGGCATCACCGACAGACCCGGCACGAGGCCTGGAAACCAGGGGCCGTTACGGGTGTCGACCACGGTGCGTTGGCTGTCGGCTAGATCAAGATGGCGCAGCTTGACGAACAACGTGCAACCCGTCGCGGAGCTCGGTGCATGCGAAGAACCTGGTGGATTCTTGATGTAAGTCCCAGGCCCGAAGGTCCCGGATTCGTCGCTGAATTCGCCGTCCAGGACCAGAATCTCCTCGCCCAAGTCGTGCTTATGATTTTCAAAAGCGGAGCCCGGCGCGTATCGCACGATCGAGGTGGCACGCGCCACTTCGTCGCCATCACGCTCCAGTAACTGGCGTTGAATCCCGGTCGCTGGCGAATCGACCCACTGTAAGCTTGAAGGCTCGACGACAACACGCTGCGAAAGATCTGAATTGAGTTTGGGGTTTGGGGAGCAATGGAACCGAAAACCAACATAAGCACGAATTAAAGTTCGCTTTACTCGTCATCTGTTGTGGATTAGCGAACTTTGATTGGCGAAACGAGTTTATCGCACCACTTTTCGGGTGGTCACGGCCTTTCCTAGTGCTCGCTGAAACGGTTTCATAAAACGGTGGTTTTATCGTACTCCCCAGACAGAGCGCTGGTTTGCGGGCAGGTACTGGGCTTAAGTGCGTTTACTGTTCCATTGCTCCCCGAACCCCTTCCACGCCGCTACGACCAATCAGCAGCAGCTGGTCGTAGACATCGCCTGTTTGTGGCTCGCCACAACCCATGGCGATAAGGCTTTCACGTACCGCCTTGGTGATCTCGTTGGCGGTGGCAGTCCAGATATTGGTTGCTTCGGTCATGCGTACTACTCCTTGGGTTTAGCCCTGCAGGGCGCTAAGCGGCTTGAGTTCCTACACCGCTGCCATTGCTTGTTTCTTGAACATCGGGTCGTACAGGATTTCCAGCACTTCACGTTTTTCCATGTACACGACCACATCCAACGTGGTGTTGATGGTCTTCATGATTACGTCGTAGTCGAGCGCCCGACCGATTTCCGAGGCCTTTACCAACGTGGCGATACGCGCAGGAGTGCTGGCCGCGCTGTCAGCGTGCGTCGAGAAAATGCCCCCAGGGTGCCCCGTGTTCGCGCCGGCCAGGTAGTCCCAGGCTGCATCGTCGCGCAGCTCGGTCAGGAAGATTCGGTCCGGGGACAGGCGCATGCACAGCTTGAGGCATTCACGGGCCGACATTCGCCCGTCGCCTTCGCCGTACATCAGATAGCCCACCTCATCGAGCCGGTTATCGTCGATTTCGTGCGTATCTTCCATCAGCAGCACACGTTCAACCGTAGGCACCGCCCCCATCAGCGAGCGGGTGAGAGTGGTTTTGCCGGAGCCGGTAGGACCGGCTACGGCAATGTTCCGCTTAGTCTTGACGGCCAGCGTCAAGAAGCCTTCCACGTCCCCCTTTTCCAACAGCGCAAGCAACTCTTCCTCGAACGGCTCAAGAGAGAACTGTTCAGACTGCTTACGGTGTCGCACCTTGGCAAAGCGGCCTTCCTGGGCAAGCTGGGCCAGGCTCTTCGATACGGGCAAATGCTTACGAATCGACATGAGCATGGTCCCCTCGACAGTCGCAGGGGGCCAGCAGAACGTCCCCCGAGATCCGTCCGGCAACTTCACGTAGCTGATAGGCGTGCGGCCGAGTCCGTTCAGGCTCAGTAGATGGTCATTCAAGGCCCACAGGTAGTCGTAGGTGATCCGTGGGTCGGCGTGCAAGACACGCCCTTTGGGCGTGTCACATACCACCTGGCCGAACTTGTTCACCCGAATCTCGAACACTTCTGGATCGTCGAGGTACTTCCGCAGCGGGGCGAAGTTCGCCGCCGCCAGGGCCATGTCCATGTCTGCTAAAGCCAGGTCGCGCTCGGTCGCAATATCCATATGTGCCTCCCTCACTCCACCATTTCCAGGCCATACACATCGCTGAAATCAACGTCACGCGGCACGAAGATCGAAACGGCTTCGCCGTGATTGACGGTCAGGGTTGGCGGGATGTTGATAGTGGCGCGCAATACTTCGCGGGCCAGCGAATCGGAGGTGTTCGAGGTGTTGTCGAGGTTCACGGTCGTGTCGCTGTCCGACTTGTCGGTGGAGTTCACCAGGGCCTGCATCAGACCACGGCTCAGGTCACTGAACACGGAAATGAACATGGCACCACCGAAGCGATCCCAAAAGTGGGTATCGACCTGCCCAGGAATGCCGGCGCTACCGAGGCGGTTGGTACCAGGCGCATCGAGGTAGGCCACGGCGCCGTCGCGGTTGCGAACCCGCGACCACAGTACAAAGGCCCTGGCCTGGCCCATCAGGATGCCGCCACTGACTTCGCCTGTGATCTTCGCGCCCTTGTCGATCAGCACCACCGAACCGTCAGCCGAACGAACCTCCTTCGACACTTGGCAGGAAACGAAGCCGGGAACAGTGGTATCCAGCTCGGTGATCGTGCCGCAGTTAATCATCGTGCCAGCGGCTATCGACATGCTCATGTTTTTCATGAGTGTCGCCCTGGATGCAGTGTACCGGGCGCTATTCATGCGTGTGGCCAACTCCGAACTGCCACTGCTGGTTTGTACCGGCTCGGCCTTCTCACCACGACTAGGCGTAGCGACTGCACCCTGGGAGCGCATTTCCTCTGTCCCGCTCGACGCACTGAGCCGGCGCTGCATGGCCTTTTGCTCAGGCGTTAGCTCGACCTTGCCCTGCTGTGCGGGCTGAGCCGGTTGCACCGGCTGCTGGTAGGTACTGGCGGCTTGCGCCTGCTCGGCTGGCTGCTCGGCAGGTTCGTCCTCGGCGTTCGCAGGTGTGGTTGCGAAGCTCACACCCGGCAAGTTCCTGGCCTTGTTGGGCGAGGCTTTTTCGGCCTGTTCCTGCTGCTGGAGTTTCGGCGCAATCACATTGTTGTAGACGATCCAGCTAATGAGACACAGGGCAATCAGGAACAACACGCCGATGAACGCTCGCAGGCCTGGCACTTTCTTTTTCGGCCCACCATCGAACCCGCCCCGGTCGTCCTCGAACGTGTCCAGTTCGTCGATATTTACGTCGCGGCTCATTCCTCACCCCCTTTCAACACGCGCTTAACCACGGGCGAGTTGGTGCCGGTCTTGCTAGCGCCCAACGCCGGGTTGTAACCGCCATTGACTACACCCACCACGCGATCACCCAGGCGAACCCGCCATTCACGCGCCGTTGTCTCGGCCACGATGATGTTGGAATACTCGCCCTCGATGTGCGTCTGCGGGATGGTTTCCTTGCCATCCGGGCCAATCATGTAGACGTTTGGCAACGCTGCATTGGCCGGAAACTCGAAGTAGGTAAAGCGGAAATCATCCCAGGTGTGGGTCGGCCTGATCTCCAGGCTGTTCTCATCATCGGAGCGGGTATAGGCGATGTTCACTGGCCCGTTATTACCCTTGGCCAGCGCCTCGCGGACGCGTCGTTCTTCGAGCTTTTTGTTAGCAACCTTCATGTCTTCAAACGGGTATTTGAAGATGACGCCTACCGTGGCTTTGCGCATGCTCCAGGGCGTCTTGATGAACTCTTCTTTCACTTGTCCATCAGGGCCTTTGACGGCATTGCTGCCGATGTAGTGCAGCAGGAAGTAGTACGTCCGCTTGCTGGTCACCACGGTCAGGTTGGTGTCGCTCAGTTCGGCAATTGGCCGGATGAATACGTTGTTGTCCTTGTTGACCAGCTCCCAGGCGCTTTTCGCACCGAAGTTATGCGTCACGTAGACCTCATCCGGGGCAAATTGGATGAGCGTTTGCAGGCCCACCACCCCGTCAATCTGAACAACGTCCATCGGGTTGTAGATCACCGTCTTGATCCGATAGTCGTAGGGGCTGTCTGTCTTCTCGTTGAGCGCCAGGGCAGGCGCCGATACCAGCGCCGCAGCCAAGGCAGTTGCAATAGCGAATTTGAGATTCATTATCGGCCCCCCCCACTGGCAACAGATTCGGCATTGACTCGGTACGAGTAGACGCGGAATCCAGCCGGGTTGATGTAGCGCTGCGCCGCCGTCAGCTCCATGTTGTCGTAGCGATAGGACAGGGTAGCGATCCAGAATTGCGGAGCCTCATCCGCACCACGGGTGCGGTATTTTTCAGTGGTAGAGAAGCGAACCGTAGCGATACCTGTTTCACGGTCGAGGATGACCGAGGAAACCTTGACCTTGACAGACTTGCGGTCGCCGACGGTCTTGTCCATGGCTTCCTTGGTGCCCCACTTGTAGCGCTTCTGGTAATCCTCGGCCACATCAGGGCCGGCCATCAGACCGATAGCGTCATAGTCTGCCTGCGCCGTGTTGAACTCGTAGCTTTCGTAATGGCGGATGAACGTAGAAACCCAGTAGGTATCTGCTACATCGCCATAGCTGGATTGCGGGGTCAGCAACGACACCTGCTGGATAGTGCCGTCACTATTCATAACCAGCATGTGCGCCGGGACCGGCTGGCTGTAGCGGTACATGGTGAAGCCGGTCACGGCCAACGCCACGCCGGCCAGAGCACCCAGGCCAGTCGCTACCCACCAGGCAACTCGACGGGATTTCAGCACCTCATCGAGCAGATCCGTTTCCAGGTTCTGGCGTTCTTCTTGGAACACGGCCATGTCGGCCTTGGTAATTGCCTCGTTCTTATCAGCCCGACTCATTCTTTACGTTCTCCATTCGTGGCCTGGGGAATTACCCCAGGGCGTCCTACTAGGGCGCTGGGCAACGTCTTGTTGACCGGCACCAAATTGGTCATGTCAGGCTCAGGTGCGGGCTTGGGCTTGCTTGCGCATCCAGCCAGAGCCGCAACCAGTAAGATCCCGACCAATCCCGTCGAAAACCGCACCATGTGATTTACCTCAGATGAGAAAAAGACAGGGCCATAATAAATCCCTGAAATTATAATTTCAAGGACTTATTACAGCCCAAATGTGATTCCGTTTAGCCTGCTCGGCGTGAACCTCTGGCCATGCCCTGCATGGCAGTACCCACAGCACTTGCCGCTGCGCCGGCTGGACCGGCTGCCGCACCTGCCGCTGCTCCAGCAGCTGCACCACCACCGGCACCTGCACCAGCACCCGCACCAGAGCCAGCGCCGGCTCCGCCGCCTTTTCCGGCGTTACCACCGCCACCCTTGCCTGGGCGTTGACGACCCGGTACGAACTGCACCGAGACACCACTACCCCAGGACGCGGCCAGGTCGGGGATCTTCTTGAGGACAAACCACGTCACCACGGTCAGAAGGCCGCAGGTGATGATTGGTACCAAGATCGGCGAGTTGGCTGCCGGGTCTGCCGCCGCCGCCACTGCTTTGCCGTAAAACTTCATCAGCAGGCCGAAGGTGGCGGACAGCAGGATGGTTATCAGCCCGAAGTTGATAACCGAACCGATCCACTTCGAGAACAGGTCGCGCAGGGAGTCGAACATCAGGCACATGATAAAGATCGGCCCGAAACAGACCGCGATGGCCAGCATAAACTTGGCCATCAGGATCAGGGCCGCGCCAATGCCGCAGACCAGCACCGTGGAAAGAAGCACCGCAGCCGCCAACAAGAAGCTCGCAAGGCCTGCACCACTGGTCACGCCTGCGTTATCAAAGGCACGCTGCGCGGTTTTCAAGCCATTTTCCAGCGCCTTGTCGATGGTACTGGCGACTTCGTTCTGCACGTTGGAACCCGACTTGCCATCGACAATCAGGATCGAGGCGAACTCATCGGGTGTTTTCAGCGCCACATCTGCGAGTTCGGTCTGATACCAACCGCCCGCCGACGATATGCTGAGAATGAGGCCCCAGAATGCGAACTTCTTGAGCATGTCTGTCAGCGGCTCGCCGTCGCCGCCGTAGAGTTTAAAGGCGCCTTCGACCATGAGAACAATGGTTAAACCCAGGGCAACCAACGGTGTCACAGCGGCAATGATGGTCGCCACGTTCGACGCCACCAGCTCCTTGGACACTTCGTCCATGTAGCTGAATATCTGAGTCGTTGCGTTATAAGCCATTGTTCACCCCCGTCACTTCTTATCGAGCTTGAGGTCGATGCTGTAATCCGACTGCCCTTTGCCCATGGTCACGACTTGAGCCTCAGCGGCCAGGGCATTCTGGCAATCAGCGCTCACCTGCTCTTTGGCATCGTTACGGCACTCGGCAACGCGAACCGCCCGTTCCTTGTCATGCTGCATGTACCACTCTTTGGTGTTGGCCTCACCACAAGCGGCCAGGGCAGCGAAGAGTGGCAACAGGCATACGATCTTTTTCATAACGGTCATTCCGTGAGGTTAGGGGCTTCAAGATTGTCGTTCTGATCGCCAATGACATAGCGGCGAACGGCAGTCTGTTGTTGTTGTTGCAGTACCTTGTCTTGCGACTGCTGGAGGATGGCCATCAGTTGCAACTTGGCTTGCTCGCCCTGGATCGCGCCTTGAGCGGTCGAGATTCTGGCTTGCAGATCAGCGATTTCTTTCTGCGACGTGGTTGTGTCGATCTGGTTGGTCAGCGTCTGGATATCTTCCAGTTCGCGCATCTGGTTGTTGTAGGCCTGCTGCGCCATTACGCGGTCATATGCCCCTTTTTCCTTGAGACGCTGGTTCACCAGGTCCAGTGCCTCGGTTCGTCCCATGTTCTCGACCTCGCTATCGAACTGGGTGAGCATGTCGCGCACAGAGCCTGTGATGCTCGAATTGCTGTTCATCGCGTCGGAGTAAACCTTGCTCCAGTCAGCCGGCAGGTTCTTCTGCAATGCATCAGCACTACCAGGCAGCATCCCACCAAATCCGCGTGCGCCGGTCATAGAGGCGTACATGCCTTCTTGGGTTTCCAGCTGCGACTTGAGGTTGGCCAACTGCTGGACCATGTTCTGGACTTGCAGCGCCGTGTTGGCCAGCACGGCAGGGTCTTCGACAACGACTTGTGCATGCGAGACGCTTGCGGCCCCCAGGAAGATGGCCATCGTGCAGCTCCGCACGATGGCTTTTACCTTGAGCGCCGGCAGACGCATTACGTCCTGGGTGTCCGCAGCGGCGAAAACGTACTTTTCCATGTCAGTTGCTCCTGTTCTGTTGCTTGGGTAAAACCGCTTCCCAATACTTCGGCAGCCAAACCTCTGGCTTGGCGTTTGGATTGGCGGCAAGGATGCTTTCCAGGCGATCCGCATTGTCCGGGGTGCCCGAAAGGATGCTTATTGCCTTCTCCATCCCGCGCAGATCCATAGTTGCAATGGCCGATTGACTGCCCTGCTTGACCAAGAACTGACGGCTGAACTCAGGGATGTTTAGCAGCGCCTGATATTCCGCCTCGGTCAGTTTCAGCCCCTTCATGTAGTCCACGGGGTCTGCTTCCGGGTTTTCCAGCAGGATCTTGGTCACGCACTGCTGCATGATCGTTTTGCCGATCCGGCTTTCCAGGGCGTCGTTTGGTTCCTGCGTGGAGAAGACGTAGATCGCGTCCTTTTTCCGGTCGGTCTTCAAACCGCGCTTCACTTCCACATCCATGTAGGGATCGTCCAGATACTGGGCGAATTCATCGAACACCTGAATTACGCGGCAGCTACCATCGATGGCCAGGCGCACGCGATAGAACAGGTACATCAGCAACGGCGTGCGGGCTTGTGGGGCCGGTTGATCCGGGGCCACGATAAAGTCGGTCAGATCGAAACCAAACACCTTGTGCGTGTCGAAGGTCAGGGCGTCGGACGGGTTATCGAACAACCAACCATGTTCACCACCTCGGCACCAGGGCTTGAGCATTTCAGCCAGGGACAATTTCTGCTGGTTGTTGACTCGCGCCGCTGCCGGGATCTGCCGCCAAATCGCATAGAACGAACGCAGCTCTTTGTCGACCAGGCCACTGACCATCACATGGTCAACAGCTTTGCCGATGAGTTCCACGTCGGTCTGTTCAATCGGGCCGCCGTTCGTGGTTTCCGCGCAAATCCTGATCAGACGCTTGACCATGGCAACGTTGGCGGTAGTCGGCTCGATTTGCGCCGGCTGCCAGCCCGTCGATTCGCCCTCGCGCAGCACGGTATAGCGCCCTTCCAGGGACGTCACCAGGGGCATCATGCCCCGGTCTTTGTCGTAGCAGATAACCCGTGGCTCGAACTTGCTGGACTGGGTAATCAACGCATTGAGCAGGGTCGTCTTACCGGCACCGGTCTGGCCGAGGATCAGGGTGTGGCCTGGCGGACGCTTGCCGAACGACTGTTCTTCCATCGGCGACACGTGCCAGTTGAAGAACAGCGGCGTACCTGCCGTGGTCTTGAACAACGTGACTGCTGGTCCCCAGGGGTTGTTGTTCGCCTTGCCAGTCATGAAGCCGTGAAACGGCGAGAAGCACAGGAAGTTCCAGCTATTCACTGGGACCGGGCGGGGAACATACGCATGGTTGGCCGGCAGCATTGCGTAAAAGGCAGCCTCGGAAGCGAGGCCAACCGAGTCAGCCTTGATACCGCAGTCGGTCATCATGCCCTTGGCTTTGCGGGCCAGCTTCTGTACGTCTTTCGCAGTGTTTGCCCAAACGTGGATGGTCGCGTGATGGAAACCCATGACAAACCGCCGCGAGGTCACATCGTCCTCGGCGTCTTCCAACTGCCGAATCTGCGACTTGCCCTTGTCCTTGGTTTCCAGCATCGATTTCTGCTGGTTAGACAGGAACGTCTGAGCAGCCCCCAGCGACATGCAGCAATAGGATTGGGTCAGCACGTATTCAAAATCAGCTTCCATCAGCAGGTTCAGCTGGCCAGGCTCCGTCTCATCGTCGTAATCGACGATCTCAACACCAGCCAAGTAATCAATACCATCGAAGCGGCGGCGCTGGATAATGTCGCCCCAAATAGAGGATACGGGCCGGGTTTCCACCAAATACGAACGAATCTTCGAGCGGCAGACGGGTACTGGCTGCCAGTAACCGTTGATGAGGAACGACAGCCATTCCAGGGCAGTAGAAAATGCCCGAAGGCTCCCGGCGCTTTCTGACGCAGGAACTGCCGGCGCTGGTGCGGTCTTCACCGTATCGGCCAGAAGGTCGTCAGGATCGATATCGAAGGCATCAGCCTCAAGCCCGGTTTCATCAGCCAGCCAGGTGTCATCTTCCTGATTCTCGGCAGTGGCGATTTCGCCGCGGCTGTTGCGATAGTAGACGCCCAACCGCTCAATACCGTAAGGCTTGAGCGTGTGCATGACACGGCTGCTGATCTCTTCCAGGGCGTTCAACGCCTCGTTGCGCATGTCTACCAACTCTTCGCGGGTTGGTCGCTCCATCTTGGAAAAGACCTTCTGCGCCAGGTCGCCTACGGGGTTGTAAACCACCGTGAGGTAGAGATCATTCACCATCAGCGGCTTAGACTGGAAGCTCTTGCGGTAGCTGTCGTCAAAGTGCTGGGCGAACGCCAAGTTCCACTCCGTTTCCGGGTAGTCGTTGACCTCGCGGTGATGCTGATGGGTCCAATACTTGACGTGCTCGGTGCTGATCTGCCTGAACATGGTGTTCAGATCTCGGTGCCAGCGGATCAGGTCGAGATCCGAGGCACAATCGTGCGTGCGACCACGAAGCTTGAAGATCGTCAGCAGCTCGCCGTTTTCCGTGCTGATTACGTGGTCGGTGATGTGGTGTTGATACGGTACGAATTTTTTGAAGGAAGGTTCCTTCGTGAATTTTTTGACGCTCTTTACATCGCGGGCTGTTACGGCCATTAGTCTTGATCTCCGTAGTCCCTGGGCGAGTAACTAGACCCGCCCCACAAGTTCGTAAAAGACGATTCAGACCTGTTCACAATCTTGGTCTTCCAAGCCAGGTAGAGAATCCGAAAAGCTCGGTCATCGTGCTTGGTGATGCACCATTCGATGACAAACAGGAACACGAATACCCCAATGGCCCACAGGTGAATGAACTGGAACAACGCGCCGCAGAACATGAAGGTGACGAGCAACACAGTTCTAGGCACACCAGCTAAGGTCGGCAACCGAGTTGCCCCTTTGAACAAGGGGAACCGTCCTTGTGAGAAATTCAATTCGATAACCTCCCAAGGGCGGGACCAGCAGGTCCCACCCTTCTGGTATCAGCCGAAGAAGAAACTGACGATGTAACTGGCAGAGCCAGCACCGATCATTGCCAGGGCGCCACGGGTAGCAAAGTCAGCGCGAACAACGTGCGCCCACCAGAGGATGCACAGCACCGCCAGTACCACGGCGCAGGCAAGCGGAATCCACGTATCGAGCCAGGTTTTCATCGAGGTCAGCGAAGAGTTTGCCGTATCAACCCCCGCTGCTTGGGCCAGACTCGACCCGAAGATGCACAGCAGAACCATGCAGACCATGCCCAGTTTCTTGCCGTTTACACCAACATTCAGTTTGTCCATATTTCACTCCGTTACTGGTAAATCAAAGTCCGTTAATAGAAGCTCACACCGTTCGATGCTTAGCTTTTCCCTCAGCCACTCGGCCAACAGTCGAAGATCAGCCCACGTTCTAACCTCCCCTGTATCCTTTACACGCAACGAACAGCACACCGTTTGCCCGTCGTCGCTAATGACTTCAAAGAGTGGAAGCCATTTCTTTTCTTCCAATCTCTGAATCCATGTCCGTATTAATTTCTTCTTGCTGCTCATTTCCTCTAGTTGTTTTTGCTGGATGAGAAAGACCTTCATTTGGCGCTCCGTCATGTTGCCGCGCCATCACCTCGAAGCCGTCTTGAGTGCTATTGGCAAATCCGTCCGGGGTTGAATCGTCGAACCCATCAGACCGGCCCAGCCTTGCGTTCTCAGCGGGTAGCGCGTCCTCCTGCTCAACGCTACTCCCCACTTGGCCGCCTTCACTCTCCACTCCATCGAGGCGCAGCGCAGGCACTCTCATAGTGTTATTGGCTTGAGCCACCGCCAGAATCTTTCCCACATATCCATTTGTGAAACCGTCCCTCTGATTACCGGTGTTGTAGCAACTAAGGGCATTTCGCAAAGCAGCCTGCCCGTCCTGATTAGTCGCAACAGCGGCCCGGTAGCAGTCCGACAAGATTCGGTCCAGGGCGGCCAGATTCTTACACGGCTCAAGCATGTCCACAGCAGAAACCCCTAACGCTGCCAAGTTCCCCGACCAGATTTGCCCGTAGCCGGTATCGAAACTGGCGCCTTCACGAGCAAGCTTTTCGACTACTGCCTTCGCGTCCTCGAAGGTTTCTGTCTTTGGCTGCTTACTCCAGGGCACGCCGTTTACATGGACTGCAAATGGATTGTTTCTCGACTCATGGCTAACCACATACCCGACCGTCTCAGGCGCCACGTTCGGCGCACATTGCTTTGCTAAAGCCATGACACTCATCGACAATTTACCGTTCGCATTAGCCAGCAATGGATTTCCGGCGGCGACGAGCGCAAGAGCAATGACTGCGGTGAAGGTTTGATGGTTGGCCATTCCGTTTGTCCTTGAAATTGCAATTTCAGTGAGTAACCGCTATTATGAGGGCAGTTGAGAACATGTCAAGCGAATGCGATGACAAAGATGCCGACAAGAGCAAACCAGCGGGGAAACCGAAATCCGTGCCCACAACACGCGAACTGGAATTCGTACCTTTGGGAGAAAGACCGCCGCGAGGCCAGGCCAGGTATAGAGATCCAACCAATCCGTTTCATACGTGGAGCGGCAGGGGTAAACGCCCCGCTTGGTTGAAGGAGTATCTGGACGCCGGCAGACAGCTCGCGGAGTTCGAGATACAGGAAAAGGAGGACTGATATATGGGCGAAGTCGTTGAACTGCCCGCAGGCAGAAAGCGGAACCGCCAGGTGCAGAAGATCCGCACTGTGGCCACGAAGGATCGAGCAGCGAACGGTAAGCAACCGTCGTTCTTGGCAAAGGCTGCCTCGGGCGCTAAACGCTTCGCCATCGATGCTTTGCGTATCACCACCGGCAACCTATTCGGCCTCGCAGGCAGGCTGCTTTGGCTTGTGCGCCGCCCCATCAGCCTAGTGCTGACGTTCGGCGCCGTGTCGATGCTAGTGGTGTTCGTGATCCAGGCCTTCAATGGCTGGCCTGATCCAAAGCTGGTTGTGCTGTCCATAGTCGGTTTGATCGCCTTCCTTGCCGCCTCAGGCGGCTACGACCGCCTGGCCCGCGCATTTTTCCACATCGAGCACAGACTAAAAGGAGAGTAGTCCTATGAAACGATCAACGGTCGTCGTCGCCTTCTTGGCCAGCCTGGCACTGGTAGGCACCGCAGAAGCCCGTGACCCGTGCAAGACCATGATGTGCATGGCAGGCAAAGCAGGTCTCAAGGGCGGTTCGCTGGCAGACAGCGATTGCAGCGGAGCGGTATCCGACTTCTTCTCAATCGTCGTCAAGAAGAAGGGCAAATTCAAACCCGAGGCAACAGCCCGGGCCAGGGAAGAATTCTTGAATTCCTGCCCTGGCTCGGACAAAAACCAAGGCACCATCAGCCCGATCATTTCAATGTTCGGCATGACACGTTAAGGAAATCTCTATGGAAAACAGGACTCGCACTATCAGCAAACTGCTGCCGGCACTGTTGCTGGCCACCGTTGGCCTAACTGGCTGCGCCACGTCGAAACAGGTGGATCAGACCAACGAGCAGCTACACCAAGTCAATCAGGGGCTGGTCAACATTTCAGCCCAGCTCGCCGCCCTGGAAGCGAAGGCAAACCGCCCTGCCCCAGCTCCTGCCCGTGGCTGCCTGCTGGGCGGTCAGATCTACTCGCCAGGCGCAGTAGTCGCGGGCCGGATTTGCGAAGACACACGCGGCATTCGCATCAGCGACCAACCACCAGTGTACGGCTGGGGCCTGCACACCAATCCACGGCGATAAGCCTCCACAGAAGCCCGCGTAAGCGGGCTTTTTCTTGCCCGTGCGAAACCTTGACCACGGCTTTCCTACTGCGCACCTGGCCCGCCAGGCGCTGCGCGCTCCGCTTGCCCTCCGGCCTGCCGGCCTGCGCGGCGGCCTGCTGGCCACCTTGCCGCCCCTGCGCGTCCTGGGTGTGCTCATCACCCTCCGGCTGGCCGCTATCAGCCCTAATCGCCTACCCTCCGCTGGGCCTATGCCGTCAAGGGGCTTTCGCGGCATATGCTCACTCCCTTCGGTCGCTCCGCTATTCCACGGTCCCCATGACGGCGGCCCAGCTCCGGGTAGTCGGGGCTTACCGCGACCAACCGAAGGCTGACGAGCAGATCCACCGGGGGAGACTCACGCTCCAGGGCAAAAGCGGGGCTGCACCCGCTTCGCGGGCGCGCTTTATGTTTACCTCCCGCTCCCACCTCGGCATCTAAGCAGCTCCGAAAAGCGCGCCGCGTCAAGTCAATTATTCGTCAAAGATTGTTTGACCAACAGTTGACGACAGCGCCCCGATTTGAGATACTAACCACGTCGAAGCAATACCGCCTCGACACCCCGGACACCAGCGGCGGCAACCGCTCCGGGGAATCTGCGAAGGAGATACACCGATGAGCGCTTACGTTGTCGATCGTTTCCACATTTCGGCCATCCTGATGTTCACCTGTACCGGCAGGCCTGGCCGCGAAGCCCGCGAGATCCTTGAGACTCAGGGCCAGCAGTTGCTGGATGAAAACGTGCGTTCTGTGCGGGTCCGCTACCCCCGCGAAAACACCCCCGACAAGCTGTTCCTGCTGGATACCGACGTGCGCCGGCTCTCGGCCCTGGAAGTCCTCAAGCTGATCGAATGCCTTGAGCACCAGTCGAGCGAGGCCAGCGACTACTACTCGACCCCTGCGTTTCGCACCCTGCACGCAATTCGCCAGTCGGCACAGCGCAAGCTGCCCGGTTGGGACCAGGCCAAATGGGATTACGCCTGATGGCCCCCGCCACCCAGCACGTAGCGCCCATGTGGCGCTACTCCCTTCGGTGGTGCCTGCCGCACCAGCCCTGCCCTGGCGACTTCGAGTTGCTGGTGATCGAGGCCCCAGCGGGGACGCGAATGCCGGAAGAAATGCACCAGGCTTGGAAGCACCGCCCCGAGGGTTACGGTGTTTGCCTGGACTTCCCCCAGTCCCGCGCCGTCAAGCGCTGGAGTGCCGAGGCCAAAGGCCGGGTGCGCAAGCAGAAGATGGCCAAGCGCATCGAGAAGGCCGCGCCGCTGTTCGCTGACGAGTTGATCGCCCGCGAGCTGGAGCAGCGCCCCGACTACTTCAAGGGGGAGTGAACCATGCTCAGTACGCAGATCCGCCCAGCACAACCTGGGCTGTTCACCGGCCAGGCCCTGGGCGTTGACGACTTCGAGCTAAGCCAGATCGCTGCCGAGTTCAGCGCCATGAATTCGGGCGAGCTGGAGCACCACTTGTTCGACGCGCCCAGGCCGTCCGAGATCGTGCGCCTGGCCGACAAGGTGGCCCGCCACACCCGGTCACACGGCTGGCTTGACCAAGCCGCCGCCCAAGCCCGCATTGCCGAATGGAAACGCCACGCCTTCGCCCAGGGCGAAGGGCGGGCGAATGCCGACAAGGTAGTGCTGTCGCTGTTCGACCACACTGGGCAGTGGTCGCAGCCGTGGGAGGATGCCGGCTACCAGGTCCTGCGCTTCGACATACAGGACAACCCCGTTACCGGCGACGTAAACGAGTTCGGCGCCGGCTTCTTCGGTGACTGGTTTGGCGACTTCGACGGCCTGGATATCTACGCCATTCTCGCCGCGTGCCCGTGCACAGAATTCGCCACCAGTGGCGCCCGACACTTCGCAGCCAAAGACGCAGACGGGCGCACGGTTGCCGCCGTGCAGCTCGTTCACCAGACATTGCGCACCATTGAATATTTCCGGCCTGCCGTATGGGCCATCGAGAACCCGGTAGGCCGGATCGAGAAGCTGGGCGGTCTTCCGCCGTGGCGCCTGGCCTTCGATCCGCACCACCTGGGCGACCCGTACACGAAGAAAACCCTGCTTTGGGGCCGCTTCAATGCAAACCTGCCCATTGCCCCGGTCGAGGCCTCGGACGGCTCGAAGATGCACCGCAAATTCGGCGGCAACCGCCTCGCTACCAAGAACGCCCGCAGCGCAACCCCGGAAGGGTTTTCCTACGGCTTCTTCATGGCCAACAACGCCCAGGACAACCCGGCGCTGGCCATGGCCTACAAGTACGACCGACTCGACGCCGGCCTGCTACGCGCCGCGCTCGATGCTAATGTGAGCGCCCGCGAGATCGACGAGCTGGTGGCGGATGCTTACTACATGGACATGGACGATAGCGCTGCCGAGTCAGCGCTACGCCAAGCGATCTCTACACAGAACCCACCTACATAGGACTGCCGTTATGCCGAAACCGATGCGCCCAAATATGACCCTGCGCGAGCAGGAGGACGCAGCCAAGATCCAGTGTTACGACTGGAACGCCCAGCACAAGGAAGGCGTGACCGTGAACTATGAAGAGTTGCTTGGTTCGGGCGAGACGATCCAGACCAAAACCTGCGGTCGAGCATTCGTCATGTGCTGCCAAGCGGTCATCATGGTGGAGGATGTTTCGGGAGCTGTCTCCCTGGATCACTGCACCGTCATCGCAGAGCATCGCGCCCTGCAAAACAACGTGCTGCCTACTGATACCCGCAAGGTTGATTCCGCACGGGCCGTCATCGACCAGTCATCGTCTGATACCCGATTTTTGCTCGCCGAGGACGTTTCGATTTTGGACACCAACCTGCCAGATAAGGACAAGTCCTAAAGGGTTGCATCTAGTGTGCAGAAAACGGTCGTTTGCTGCACACTTCAAAAAGAGCGCCCCAGGGCGTTTTTTTTGGGACAAAACTGTAAACTTTCCCGTAAACTTTTCAGTGTAATCATTAGGTGTTCGCAAACAGGAACCCGCAAGCCCGACAAGGAGGAACTGCATGCGTAGCAGCAAAGACACGTCCACCCTAGACATACTGACGGGTGGCTTGCGCATCGGGTATGCGCGGACCAGTAAGCAGGACCAGAACCTGGACCTACAGCGGGACGCGCTTATTGCCGCTGGTTGCACGCGGATATATGAGGAACAGATCAGCGGGGCCAGGGCCAACCGACCCGAGCTGGAGCAGATGCTAAAAGCACTTCGCCCAGGGGACACCGTTGTCGTATGGCAGCTTTCCCGCTTCGGTCGAAGTCTCTCCCACCTGCTCCAGCTCATGGCCCAACTGGAAACCATGCAGGTTCGCTTCGAATCGCTCACCGAACACATCGACACCAGCACGGCGGGCGGGCGGATGCAGTTGAACGTCTTCGCCACCCTGGCGGAGTACGAGCGCGAACTAAACCGCGAGCGAACCATGGCCGGCCTGGAGGCCGCCCGCGCACGGGGACGCAAAGGGGGTCGAAAGCCAACGCTAGGCGCGAAGGAGATCCGCGATATCAAGATACTGCTGGCCGACCCCTTGACGACCGTGAGCGACGTGGCCGCCAGGTTCAAGGTCAGCAGAACAACCATCTACAAGTATCTGAGCAAGGAGGCCCAGCATGTCGTCCAATGAGTTGTTTGATATCGACCCCGACGTGGCCACCACCCCACCACCGAAACGTCGGCCAGCGGCCAGAGGCCCCTTGGTCGGGCAGGACGCAATCAACATCGACAAGTGGCGCAAGCGCATCGAGGCTGAAGCACGACCAGGCGAAACCTACCAGCAGGCGGCGGAGCGGCTGAAACGCGAAGAGGCCAAGCAACCGAAGGACAAGGCACCAGGGCGCGAAGCGGTGAAGACCTCAGCGGGACGCAAACAAGTAGTGGTGCTCGAAACGCAGCTCGATTTCTGGATCGCGACCGGCCTGCCGGCGATCCCCAAAGATGAGCGACCTACGATGGAGCACCCGATCTACGCCGTGGAAGACGGAGATACCAGGCAGATCACCTACGAGCACAACGGGAACAAAATCGAGATCACTCCCAGCGTTGCCGGTCGGGCGACCCAGCATGACAAAGATATCGTGCTGTTTTGCGTATCGAAGCTAGTGGCTGCGATCAACGCCGGCATAGCCGTATCACCGACTATCGAGACGACCGCTCACGAACTTTTGAGCTTCACGCGCAGCAGTACCAGCGAGCGCGGCTATGAGCTGCTTAGCAAGGCTTTCGACAGACTCACCGGTACTCGCATGCGGGCCACCTTTGAGTCGACGAAAGACCGTGACGGCAGCCGTCGCTGGGTTGGCCTGCTCGATGACGTGGAGATCATCACTAGGGGCGCCAAGAACCGCATGTGCGCCATTCGGATAAAGGTATCCGACACCACGTTTAACGCCGCGAAGGCCATGGATGTGTTGACCATTCCGGGCGACTATTTTGGGCTGCGCAGCGCCATTGCCAAACGCATCTATGAGCTTTGCCGGAAACATTGCGGCGATCAGGGCCAATGGAAGATTGGCCTGGCTCTGCTGCAAAAGAAGGTCGGAAGCGCCCAGGCCGAAAAGAAGTTTCGCGCTAAGGTCAAGGAGCTGGCCGAGGCCGGCAGCTTGCTCGACTACTTCATGACCTACCTGCCCGACGAAGACGCCGTGTTGTTCTTCAACAAGTCCGACGCCGGCAAAGCGGCCTTGCTCAAAGCCACGCGCAACGGTATCAAGAAGCCACGCAAGGCCAAGGCCGCTCCCGCTGCATGAGTCATGGCAATTCGTCACTCCAGGGACCGGAAGGGGGCAATGGACTGATGTGTAAGGGTTTTTCTCTATTGATTCATATATGTTTGAACTGTACCGCAGCCCCTTCGGGGGCTTTATCTGCGCATTCGTCACTCCAGGGACCGCACCGAATATCGCGCCCCAAACGCTCCACCACTTCGGCGACCACGATTCGTCACTCTAGGGACCGTCGGTTCGTCACTTCGGGGACTAGGGTTCGTCACTCCAGGGACCGCCAATTTCGTCACTTCGGGGACCAGAACCACCCTCCAGCCCAGGTAAATCAAGGCCTCGCAAAACGCTAACAACGCGCGCGCGTATTAACCCTTTAACTTAAATCTTTAACGGCCTTGGTTTGGCTTGGCTTGTGGATAACTCACGGGTAGCGTTCGACGCCGGCACGGCGCACACCGAACCGGCACGCCTGGCCAACCCGACACCCTTCCCATCTGCTGCTGCGCTCTGGTGAGGTGGCTCGCCCGCCGCGCTGGAGCGGAGCCAACAAGGCCAACTGGCCGCGTTAGCCTATATTGTATTTTGTAGTATGTTGTATGATACTACACGCTACAACATACAGCGGAGCACGCCCATGGCACTCACGAAGGAAATGATCTGGAAAGCCGCCGACGAACTGGACGCTGACGGCACTAAGCCCACCCTGGCCAACGTGCGCAAGCGCCTGGGTGGCGTCGGCAGCTTTACGACCATTCAGGAGGCCATGAGCGAGTGGAAGAACCGCAAGCAACAAGAGGCCCAACCACTCATCGACCCACCACCGGCTGCCCTGGCCCAGTTGCTTGAGAACTTCGGCGCCGATATCTGGAATCTGGCCCGCGTTGCTGCCGACCAGGCCCTGGACGGGAAACGCCGGGTGATCGAAGAGAATGCCGCGCAGATCCGCGAGCAGGCCGAGGAAGCTATTGCACTGGCTGACAGCATGGATGCAGAACTGAACGAGCTGCGCGCCAAGATCGCCAGCCTGGAGGAAACCGCAGCCCTATACCGGGAGCTACAGGCTAAATACCATGCTCTGGAGGAACGCGCCGAGCTGGAGTTGAAACACCAGAAGGAGCACAGCGCCCAGGAGATCCACCGGGCTGTCACCAGGGCCAACGAAAAGGACTCAGAAGCTATCGAGGCACGCAAGAACGAACGCCAGGCCCTGGACCGCGCAGCACGCGCCGAAGGACAGGTAGAGGCTCTGGAAAAACAGCTTGGCCTGGCTAAGAAGGGCAAGTAACCCACAAGCGAACCATCCCCGACTTAATGAGTTGATCGGTATCAGCACTTCCCCAAGCCCGCGATGCGGGCTTTTTCTTGCCTGCCGGCAGCGGCCAGCCGCTCGCACCGGACAGACTCGGGCAAGCCTCGCTAGTCAGCCACGCGCACCAGGCTCTACGACGATTTGGGGATATTTGGGGAGGGATTACATGGGGGCCAGAAATGGCGAAGCCCGCTGCACGGCAATGCAAAACGGGCTTCTAGTGCTCTGCGAAGGAGCGCATGCCCGCAGTATAACGACGCACCACAGAGCGCTCAATTGCTCAGTTGACATATGCTTGCCATATGCTAGGATTCTCTTAGAGATTGAAGGAGGTTCCGATGCTCAACCGCTGCTTACCTGCGTTGCTTTTGGGGGCCGTGCTCACCACACCGGCTTATAGCGATGATTGCCGGTTGTCGTTCCAGAATGGCGCGACACTCGACCTACCCGTGGCCACCACCGAAGCCGCACAGGCGCAGGGCCTCGCCGGTAGGCCAGATCCAGGGCGAGGCATGCTGTTTCTCTGGACTACGCCGGCAGTGCGATTTGTGTGGATGAAGAACACCCCTGCCCCATTAGACGCGGCTTGGATCGGAGCAGACGGGGTTATCCAGAGCGTACAAGAGCTGGAGCCACACACAACCGCCAAGCATTCATCATTGCGGCCCGCCCTCGGCATTATCGAGGTGCCACGCGGCCAGCTTGCAAACCTGGGCATCGAGCGCGGCAGCACCATCACCGCCTCAACGTGTTTCAACTTGTAGGAGGTTCCCATGCGTACCGTTTCCATTTTCATGAACAGCCGAAACCAGGCGATCCGCATCCCTCGGGATATGGAGTACCAGGGCGTTTCCGAGCTGGAGATTATCCGCGACGGCGAAACGCTGATCCTGCGCCCTGTGCGCCCCTCCTGGGCATCGTTGCGCGACGTGGCGGCCGCAGATCCTGACTTTCTGACCGAGCGAAAGGATGTGATCGAGGAAGACCGTTTCCTGGGTGACTTCACATGAGCAAAAAGACGTACATGCTCGATACGAACATCTGTTCGTTCATCATGCGCGAGCGCCCCGACGCGGTGCTGGCCAAGCTGGAACAGGCAGTCACTAATCAGCACCGGATTGTCGTTTCGGCCATCACCTACTCCGAAATGCGTTTCGGGGCCGCCAACCCCAAGGCATCGCCCAAGGTTGCAGCGATGGTCGATGCCTTCATCCAGCGCCTGGACGCCATCCTGTCCTGGGACGCCGCCGCCGTAGATCAAACAACGCAGATCCGCACCGCCCTCGCCCGCCTGGGTACGCCCATTGGCAACAACGATGCAGCGATAGCCGGCCATGCCCTGGCCGCTGGGTGTGTTCTGGTCACGAACAACACTCGCGAATTTGCTCGCGTTCCTGGCCTAGTCCTTGAGGACTGGACCCAACCCGCCATTACCAAGAGTTGATACGCCATGACCGAACTGGAACAAGCCATCATTGATTGCGCCCAACTGCACCTCACTCAGTTGAAAGGTGCGCTTACCCTGCCCAATGGCCCCGAACGTAGCGACGGCTTTACCTCAGCCTGGTGGCAGCTCACCGGCCTGGCCCAGCTTGCCGAGTTCCACAGCGGGCTTAGCCAGCCCGCCCGCGATCAGTTGCGCGCTATTGACCGTGAGGCCGCCCAGGCCGTCAGCAGCAACCGCGAGCCATCCGGTACCGCACAGTTTGCCGATAGCATCGCTGCCACGCTGGCCGACCCCACCGCCTCGAACTGGCTCAAGCAGAGCCTCAACGAAGCCTTGGCACGGGATAGCGTGGACGCCGCCAATGACGCCTTTGTGCTTTTCGAGCTGCTGGCCCACCGCAGCGAGGAAGGGTTGCGCGCCGATGCGCACGCTGTCGCCGGCATCCCGGAAACGACCATGGCTGTTCGCTTTGCAGACGGTCGCGCCGGCACGCTGGACGTTTCCCAGGCCCGTCACACGATCATCACTGGCGACAACTGACAGGAGGCCCCGGCATGGCAAGGGCGCGTATTCACCTCACCCCAGCGGAAGCGGAGGCCAACGGCTGGCTTTGCTGCCGTGACCTCAAGGCACGCCACCGACTAATGCCGGGGTATAGCACCCGGCCTGCCGGCAGCGTCTGGCAAGGCCGCGGGGCCTACGATGTATACGATCCCGCCGATTGCGTGCCCTGGAAATGGGAGCCGAGCGCGGCGCAGCTTCGGCGGAAGGCCGTGGCCGCCCGTGCCCAGGCGCTGATCGAGGGGGATTGTCTGCTGCTGGACACTGAAACAACGGGCGTGGGTGATGGCGACGAGGTGTGCGAAATCACGATCCTCGACGCGAGCGGCACGCCCCTACTCAACACGCTGATACGCCCTACTCAGCCAATTCCAGCGGAGGCCACAGGGATTCACCGCATCACCAATGACATGGTGGCCACCGCGCCGGCCTGGCCGGAGATCGCAGAGCAATACGCTTCTATCGTCTCGGGCCGAACGGTCGTCGCCTACAACGCCTCCTTTGACGAGCGCCTGCTGTCGCAGACCCACCAGCGGCACGGACTTGTCGCGCCTGCACTGGCCACCGCCTGCGCCATGCTGCTGTATGCCGAATGGCATGGGGAATGGGTTGAGGGCCGCTATGGGGCTTGGCAGTGGCGCTGGATCAAACTGATCGAGGCCGCCCGAGCTTGCGGCGTGCTGGAGGATGGCGCCCACCGTTCCCTAGCCGACGCACGCATGACCCTGGGCGTGCTGCGTTACCTGCACAAGCGCACCAATGGGCGCAAACCTTCTACCAAGCGGAGAACTGAACATGTCCAGTGATTACGATTTCAAGGTTGTAAGCAAGGAAGATGCTGTGCGTTACCTGCTGGTGTGGGAGTCGAAAGGCTATAACCGCCTGCTCGATGTTGTGCGGATGTTCGATATGGAAGATGGCAGCGTTACCGTTGGCTTCATGGACTACGGCAACCCGGATACCGTGGTGATCGTGCCCGAGCACATGAACCGCACTTACACCAAGCAACAGCACGCCTTGGCAGCGGTCGGCGCGATGTTTGATGCGGTGGACGAGTGGAACAAGGTTATGGCCGAAGTGCGCCAGGTCGTCGGCGAAAACTGAGGGAGGCCGGTATCCGAAACGAACCGGAGTTGATGCCTGGCCTGATCCTGCCGCCGAGCTATCAGGTTGTATTGCGCAGGCGCCTGGCCGAAGTGAACACCGCCACCAGCGCGGCGAATTGCTTGATTTCCCAGGCCCGCGCCGAGGGCATGGTGGAGGCCCTGGAATTGTTGAAAGCGCTGGAACAACAGCAGGTTGAGCGCCTGTATTTGTTGATCGAGCAGGCCGCCACAGCGCGCTTGCTGGAGCTGGAGCAGGGTGCCGGCGAGTGATCGCCCTGCCGTCATCCGAGGCATAGCGCGAGGCCTGCGGCCCGGGCTTTCGTGCTACGCATCGAGCCACAGCTACGCCGCGTCTCGCCCCTTCGGGCTTCAATCCCTCTCGCCTGCGCACCTGGCCCGCCAGGCGCTGCGCGCTCCGCTTGCCCTCCGGCCTGCCGGCCTGCGCGGCGGCCTGCTGGCCACCTTGCCGCCCCTGCGCGTCCTGGGTGTGCTCATCACCCTCCGGCTGGCCGCTATCAGCCCTAATCGCCTACCCTCCGCTGGGCCTATGCCGTCAAGGGGCTTTCGCGGCATATGCTCACTCCCTTCGGTCGCTCCGCTATTCCACGGTCCCCATGACGGCGGCCCAGCTCCGGGTAGTCGGGGCTTACCGCGACCAACCGAAGGCTGACGAGCAGATCCACCGGGGGAGACTCACGCTCCAGGGCAAAAGCGGGGCTGCACCCGCTTCGCGGGCGCGCTTTATGTTTACCTCCCGCTCCCACCTCGGCATCTAAGCAGCTCCGAAAAGCGCGCCGCGTCAAGTCAATTATTCGTCAAAGATTGTTTGACCAACAGTTGACGACAGCGCCCCGATTTGAGATACTAACCACGTCGAAGCAATACCGCCTCGACACCCCGGACACCAGCGGCGGCAACCGCTCCGGGGAATCTGCGAAGGAGATACAAAAATGCGTCTTTCCAGCAACTTCCGTAATCCGTGCATGATCCGCAGCGATGCCCCTCTGACCAATGACGAGATTGCCCGCGTGGCGCCCTCGATCTTTGCCGAGGAAGCGCACGACAGCCGTTCGGAACGTTACCTGTACATTCCAACCGTCAAGGTGCTCGATGCGCTGCGCACAGAAGGTTTTCAGCCGTTCATGGCGTGCCAGACCCGCGTCCGCAACACCGACAAACGCGAGCACACCAAGCACATGATTCGCCTGCGCCATGCCAGCAACATCATGAGCAAGGAAGCGAACGAAATCATTCTGCTGAACAGCCACGACGGCAGCAGCAGCTACCAGATGATGGCCGGCAAGTTCCGTTTCGTGTGCGCTAACGGGCTGGTCCTGGGCGACATGGCGATGGATCAGAAAGTGCGCCACAGCGGCCGCATTGACGTTGTTAACGACGTTATCGAAGGTGCCTATGAGGTGCTGGGCCAGTTCGAGCAGATCGACGCCAACCTTGACGACATGCAGCACTACCACTTGCGCCAGGAAGAGCAAGAAGCGTTCGCCATGGCGGCCCTGGCCTACCGCTACGACCCATCCGAAGGCCCTGCCCCGGTCACGCCGTCGCAACTGCTGATGCCACGCCGTGCCGAAGACCGCGCAAGCGATCTCTGGACCACGTTCAACCGCGTGCAGGAAAACACCATCAAGGGCGGCTTGCGTGGCCGCAACAAGCAAGGACGCCGGACAACTACCCGCGCCGTTAACGGCATTGACCAAGACGTGAAACTCAATCGCGCCTTGTGGGTACTGGCCCAGGCCCTGCGCAGCGGCCAAGCCGCCGCGTAACTGGCGAGCCGGGCGTTTAACGCCCGGCTTTCCCCCGCCCTTGGAGGATCGAACCATGTGCAAAGTCTTCTATGTCCCTGGCCATACCGCGATCATCGACTATGCCCGCCAGATCGGGCCAAACATGTGGATGGCCCAGCATTCCGGCCTGATGCTGCCCGAGCTGCGCGTGCGTTACCCCGGCGCCATCCTGGGCGACGAAGAGGCGTTTTTGATCGATCAAGAACGCGCCTATGGCACGCCACCGGCACGCACGACCGCCGCCCGTTTCGAGTTCAACCTTTCGCAGCGGCCCGTCATCGACTACCACGCCGACGAGCTGGGCGCGTCGTTCAAGCTGGCCGACCTGGACCACGGCAACATGACGACCATTTTTGCCCAGTGGGGCGGGCGCTACTGGACCTTGACGGGCCTGGCCACCCTGCCCCACCTGCTCATCATGCGCCGCATCGCTACCCACTCCCTGGCCGTGGCCAAGGCCTAAGATCGAGGAACCGACCATGACTTACGAACGCACGTTGGAAGCCTACCGATCGTTACTCAAGGCCAACCCTGGGCATGGCCTGCTCATCCCTGGGGATTGCGTGGCGTTTCTGCTCGACTCTGACCAGCTTTACGCCTGCCAGGTGCAGGGCGGTCGGCCACTTCTGGCGTGGACGTTTCCGATCACCGCCGAAGCCTGGGACGATGACGACGAAGCGTGGTTGTGCGATGCGGGCGGCCTGGAGACAGCCGACGCGATCAACGACCCGCAGTTTGTGCCCCTGCTGGTATGGGACCGCCAGACACTGGAAAGCGAAACCGTGGCGGCAGTCGCCGCCAAGGTTGGTACCAGTGACCAGGGCGTTGCCATTACTATCGAGCGCAACAACGAGGGGACGTTTTACGTCATCTGGAAAGCCACCGCCCAGGGCGTCAAACGGCACCGGCTCCATGCCGGCACCACAGACGCCCGCCGCCTGGAAGCGCATGCGCGGGGCTTCATCGAGCAAATGAACCAGTAGCACGCTTGACCCGTAGCCCTGCCGGTAGCAGGGCATTTAGCCAACAGTAAGGAACCGCGAATGCAGCCCACCCAGCCGAAATACACCGCCGAACAATGGACCGCTTCCCTGCCTGCGCTCCGGGGCATGTCCACCAAAACCCTGGACATTGCCAGGGCGGTGCTGGTGGAGGGCAAGGAACCTATCGAGGTGGCCAACAACATCGGCCAGTCGCGGCAGCTTGTACACGCTGCAATCAAGCGCGTAACCGCCGTGCTGGAACGCCAAACAGTCGGCCTTGTGCCCGTCATGGTCTGGCTCACCCCCGAGGAAGCCGAGCTGGTCAAGCAGATGGCCGCCAAGCATGAGCAGCCAAAGGAGGCCCAACCAGGGACCACAAAGAAGACACCTAACCGACAGAAAAAGGCCTAGATGGCGCCTTTCTGTCACGGACAGTTTGACTGCTGAGGGATTTGCAGATGCTTACACCAACAGAGGAAAAGGGCGTGCTCGATTACCTGGCTTGCCTTGAATGGGTCGCCAGCGCCGAGGTTGATGAGATCCGCCAGCGCCTGGAAACAGCGACCGGCCAAGTTCGCGAGGATCTGGTGACTGCCATCAAGCAACAAATGGGCGGGGGGCGTCCCGAATTGGCCTGGTACTTCCACCACCTGGCCAGCGAGAAGATCTAGTGCGAGGCCTGCGGCCCGGGCTTTCGTGCTACGCATCGAGCCACGGCTGCGCCGCGTCTCGCCCCTTCGGGCTTCAATCCCTCTCGCCTGCGCACCTGGCCCGCCAGGTGCTGCGCGCTCCGCTTGCCCTCCGGCCTGTCGGCCTGCGCGGCGGCCTGCTGGCCACCTTGCCGCCCCTGCGCGTCCTGGGTGTGCTCATCACCCTCCGGCTGGCCGCTATCAGCCCTAATCGCCTACCCTCCGCTGGGCCTATGCCGTCAAGGGGCTTTCGCGGCATATGCTCACTCCCTTCGGTCGCTCCGCTATTCCACGGTCCCCATGACGGCGGCCCAGCTCCGGGTAGTCGGGGCTTACCGCGACCAACCGAAGGCTGACGAGCAGATCCACCGGGGGAGACTCACGCTCCAGGGCAAAAGCGGGGCTGCACCCGCTTCGCGGGCGCGCTTTATGTTTACCTCCCGCTCCCACCTCGGCATCTAAGCAGCTCCGAAAAGCGCGCCGCGTCAAGTCAATTATTCGTCAAAGATTGTTTGACCAACAGTTGACGACAGCGCCCCGATTTGAGATACTAACCACGTCGAAGCAATACCGCCTCGACACCCCGGATACCAGCGGCGGCAACCGCTCCGGGGAATCTGCGAAGGAGATACAAAAAATGAATACCAGCACCTTTCTAGAGGACGGCGATTTCCTGACGAAAGAAGACTTCCTTTCGTTCGCTAAGGGGATGCGCAAACCGGAGGCGGCAACCATGGATTCTCAGGCAGTGATCCAACACCCGTTTAACGTCTGCGCGGTCATTGTTCTGGCCGATCTCATCGACCTGATCCGTTACGAGCTGGAGGTGATCGAGGACGACGAGCTGGGTTCGCGGAAAGGGGTGGACCTGTTCAATGAGATGCTGGTCAACATGCACAGCGAAACCGAAAAGCAATTGCTGATCGAAGCAATCAACGACGCATTCATTTAACCCAGCGTGCCCGGTCTAGACCGGGCACTTTCGCGAGAAAGGAGACTCATCATGGCCCGTGGCGTAAACAAAGTGATCCTCGTTGGCACTTGCGGACAAGACCCTGAAGTCCGCTATCTGCCCAACGGCAACGCCGTTACCAACCTGAGCTTGGCCACTAGCGAACAGTGGACAGACAAGCAGAGCGGCCAGAAGGTCGAGCGCACCGAGTGGCACCGCGTTTCGCTGTTCGGCAAGGTCGCGGAAATTGCCGGCGAGTACCTGCGCAAAGGCTCCCAGTGCTACATCGAGGGCAAGTTGCAGACCCGCGAATGGGAGAAGGACGGCATCAAGCGTTACACCACCGAGATCATCGTGGACATGCAAGGCACCATGCAGCTGCTGGGCGGGCGTCCGCAGAACCAACAGCAAGGCGGTGATCCGTACAATCAAGGCCAGCAGCAGGCACCCCGCCAGCAGGCACAGCGACCACAGCAGGCCCAACGGCGACCAGCGCAGCAACAGCCGCCGCAACCCTCCCCGCAGCCCGCCGCCGACTTCGACAGCTTCGACGACGATATTCCGTTCATGGATCCGTACCGCTTCACTTGGATGATGCAGTGACGCGACTGCCTTCCCCGCCCTGGACACGTCCGGGGCTTTTTTTTGCCCTGTGATCGGTGGAATTCCAGTAAACTTTAGGTCAAATATTGTTTGACGAATAGTTGACGTAAGGGCCGCTTTTTGAGATACTAACCACGTCGAAGCAATACCGCCTCGACACCCCCGGACACCAGCGGCGGCAACCGCTCCGGGGCAATCTGCGAAAGGAGATTCAACCCATGACTATCGAAACCCACATCCTGTATTTCAGCGAAGCCGAGGCCCTGCGCGAGTTCAGCGGCTTCACCGTTGAAGTGTCCCATCAGGCTCGCCCGAACCAGACCCCAGCCAACGTCACCATGTACATGATCGTTGCCCAGCGTGGCGGCATCGGTCGCCGCGAGGTGATCGCCGAGTTCCCGCTGGAACTGCACGCCACGATCTTCCGTGACATGTGCGAAGGCTTTGTGCGCAGCGAGCGCCTGACCAAGTAAACCAATCCTGGCCCGGATACCAGCGGCGGCAACCGCTCCGGGCCTTCCTCTGCGAAAAAAGGAGTTACCT